>JBBSPT010000083.1:0-9135 GCA_038258515.1 Chitinophagales bacterium
AATAATAATTATCGCGTTGTGAAGCCACTCGCCATAGGGTCTCCTGCTCTTGGCGTCGAATTTTTTAGTGCTGAAAAATTTAAACCTGAACAGTTAAAAGAATTGTTGGAGGTGAAAGACAATATTGTAAAACTGAACCTCAATAAAATGCCCGTGTCAGATGAAGATCTCAAAGTCATTGGTCAAATGTCTAATCTCCGCAAGCTAAATTTATCTTTCACTAACGTCACTGGTTCGACTTTGAGTGAACTGGCAAAACTTCCGGAGCTAAAATCATTGTCTTTATCAGGAACGAATATTAAATCCGCGAACTTGCCTGCATTAGCAACTTTCCCAAAGCTTACTCAATTATTCGTTTGGAATACTTCGTTGCCGCCGGAAGAAATAAAAAGGCTTCACCAGCAAATGAAAAAGACCACGATAGAAACTGGTTACAAAGGTGATACGGTCGTGATAAAATTGAATCCGCCGGTGATTGAAAATGAAGAGCAGATAATTTCAAAAGCGGAACCATTAAAATTAAAGCATTACATCAATGGAGTTACTATTCGCTACACCACCGATGGCACTGAACCAGACAGTCTGACTTCTCCTGTGTACAAAGAAAGTGCTATGCTGGATAAGCAACAAACTATCAAGGCTAAGGCATTTAAGCCGGGATGGATAAGCAGCGATGTAGTGACAAAATTATTTTATAAAGCAGGAGTTGTAGCAGATTCGATCAGGCTCATCAACGATCCGGATCCGCAATATAAAGGGGATGGGGTTTCCACGCTGCATGATAATAAGATTGGGAGCCTGAACTTTCGTGATGGAATGTGGCTTGGCTATCGTGCTCAGCCGATGGAAGCGATGTACTATTTTAATAAGGAAGAAAAAGTTTCCTCTGTTACTATCAGCAGCGTTATAAATATCACCAGCTATCTTTGGCCTCCGGAGGAAATCCAGGTATGGGGAGGCAAAAGTGAAGGATCCTTACGTTTATTGAAGCGGATGCAGCCACCACAACCTACAAAGGCAGGGCCTTCCTATCTAACGAGCTACGATGTGAACTTTGCACCCACAGAAATTAAAGTTTTGAAACTTATCGTTAAGCCCGTGAGCAAGTTACCGGTATGGCTTAATCCCAAGAGAGAAAGAGGTTGGATTTTTGTAGACGAGGTATTTTTGAACTAAGAGTTCTAACGCGTCAGTAAGCAGCAACCAACTATTCTCATTGAGTAGAAAAAAATCTGAGTAGCTTTTTATTTCTCTGCTTTTACTACATCAAAAAAATTCAAAAAAGGCAAGCCTGTTTTATAACATTCGATCACGTTTCGCACGAAAGTTTTTGAACAAACTACATCGTCTTCAAATCGGTGAATGATAAGGTATTCTTTCTGCTTTAGCATTTCAATATTTTCATTATCCTCGCTGTATCCTTTTGGTGCACGTTTCAACGATTCACCTGTAACTTGCCCAAAGATTTTTTTAAAATCTTTTTTTTGGATGATAGAATTGAATTCACCTGAATTGTAATCTATTTCCTGTCTAGCTCTTGCCAGGAGATCTCCTGGTGGCTGCCAGATTCCACCACCGATAAAACTATTTCCCGGCTGGATGTGAAAATAATAACCGCACTTTTTATTTTCCGCAGCTCTCTCAATTACTGAGCTTATCGAATTTTTATAGGGACGCTTATCTTTTGTGAAGCGCAGATCCCTATATATGCGACTTGGATATTTTTTTAGTTCTTTTTCATGAATGGTCTCAATTTTTCGAATCTCTGTTAAGAGTTCATTTATGAAACTTAAATAATTTTCTTTTGCCCGCTCATACCTGGATTTGTTTTTTTCAAACCATGGTCTGTTATTGTTTTTTTGTAAAGCCAGTAAGAACCGGAATGTTTCTTTTTCTATCATGAAATACAAAATAAAGAGAAAAATTCATCAAAGAATTAAAGTGATTCTATTTGTGGTTGACAGAAAGATAAACGCTTTTTTTGAAGAGCTGCTTGTCTGCAAAAACACTGCTTTCAGCATCCGTCACTTGAAAATTAATGAAACGTCTCCGATATTTTGATTCATAAAATAATGCCGACATTTGTTTCCATTTAAAAATTTATGGAAGTAAAAAATTTGTTCGATCCTGAAGTGAAGCAGGATATAATTTCACGAATCAATAAACTAAATCCCCGCTCCAAAGCCTTATGGGGTAAAATGAATGTTGCACAAATGCTTGCACATTCGCAGGGGCCTATCGCAGTAGCATTTGGGACCATGCAAATCAAAGGGAATCTTTTGCTTAAATTGTTGGGGCCTCTCATTAAGGCAAGTTTATACAATGAAAAACCCTACAAGGAAGGTCTCCCAACGCACAAATCTTATGTGGTGGCTGATGAAAAAAACTTTTCGGATGAGCAACAAAAGCTAATCGAAATGGTTGAAAGATTTTCAGAGCAAGCTATCATCAGCACCCCACACCCGATCTTTGGCCGTATGACCAACGAACATTGGGGAAAGTCATTATGGAAACATCTCGATCATCATCTCAGGCAATTTGGAGCCTGAGATGGAAACTCCAGTAGCAATAATTATTCGTTTATTCCACCGGTGATAAATTTTAAAAATCCTGTGAAAAAAAAAGTTTTATTTTCTTTATTCTTGTTGACATTTTTCTTTGCCTCAGCGCAGGAAAATAAATCTTTGAATAGAAATTGGCGCGTTACAGTAGAGCGTAGAGACGGAAAGCAAATTGTTTTTAGGCTGCAAGGCAATACTGTAGGGAACCACATTAATTTTGAAATCATTAATGCATCGGAAAGGATTGAGATCGATAACGTAAATAGAAAAGGGGATTCAATCTTTTTTTCAATGCCCGCGTTTGAATCTGATTTTCGTGTGAAGCTTCGTGCCAATGGCGATATAAGCGGCACCTATTTAAAGAGAACTGCCAGCGTTACACAGCAGTGGCCGCTGTACGGGGTGGCAGAGAAGAGGGATCTTTTTGATCCTTCGGCAGGTGATGCAAAAAGCAATATTTCGGGACGATGGGATGTCATAATCACGAGGCCCGACGGAACCTTGCGAAAGGCTGTTGCGCTCTTCAAACAATCAGGAAACAGGCTCACGGGGAGTTTTCTAACTCCATCTTCTGACTATCGCTATCTCGACGGAATCGTTACGGGCGATTCACTTTTCTTATCCAGTTTTGATGGGGATAATGCGAGGTTACTCACAGCACAGATTTCAAATCCATCACACATTACAGGTGGCATCTTCTACAACGGTTATACCGGCAAGGAAACCTGGAAGGCTGAAAAAAATAATGATGTCGCGCTGCCGGAAATCGATAATTCAACACGGATGCGCCAAGGCCAATCAAAACTGGCTTTCACATTTTCGGATTTAGATGGAAAGCCCGTCTCACTCAGCGATAAGCGTTTTAAAGACAAAGTCGTGATTTTGCAATTGATGGGAAGCTGGTGTGCTAATTGTCTTGATGAAACAAAGTTTCTTTCAAACTATTACAATAATGATAAGCCGGCAGGAGTGGAGATAATCGCGCTGGCTTTTGAGTTGACGACCGATATGGCAAGATCAAGAAAAAGTCTTTCTAAATTTCAAAAAATGTTTAACGTAAATTATCCGATGCTGATAACAGGCGTTACTTCCGGTGATACGAATAAGACTGAAAAAACACTGCCACAACTAACTCCTATCAGGTCGTTTCCGACGACGGTATTCATTGGAAAAGACAGAACTGTCAAAGACATTCATACAAACTTTTATGGCCCCGCGAGTGGCGTGTATTATGACGAGACAAAAAGAAAATTTTATGAAACCGTTGAAAAATTGTTAAGCGAATAATCTTTTCGTACAAACTTTTTCGACAAGCGGATAAAAGTTTCAAATGAAGTTTAATTCTCGTAAGGCTGTAAACTGATAAAGCGATTCCGGCGTCAAATAAATTTCAGGCTATCCTGCTCCAGTTGCCGGTATTTATTGAAATCGAAGGTGTAATAAAACGCGCCTTTTTTCGAGTTTTCTTTCTCCTTTTCATCTAATTTTTTCAGGATGCCAAGAGACAGAATTTTCCTGGAAAAATTACGTTTGTCAAACGTGGTTTCATAGATTGCTTCGTAAAGTGTTTGTAAAAGAGGAAGGGTAAATTTTTCAGGAAGCAGTTCAAAACCGATCGGATGATTTGCAACTTTTTGCCTTAGTCTTTCTTTAGCCATCAGGATCATTTGCCGGTGATCAAAAATTACCCCGGGGATAGTTTTTATATCAAACCATTTTGCATCGTGCTCCTGCATCTGTTCAACTTCGTAATCATCGATGTTGATCAGTGCGAAATAGGCAACAGAGACCACCCTTCCTCCGGGATCCCGGCCCACATCACCAAATGTAAATAGCTGCTCGAGGTAAATGTTAGTGAGTCCCGTTTGCGTTTCCAGCACCCGGATCGCTGCTTCTTCCACCGATTCTTTCTTATTTACAAAGCCTCCCATGAGCGACCATTTGCCGGCTTCAGGTTCAAATTTTCTTTTTACCAGGAGCGCCTTCAATGTTTTGCCGTCGAACCCAAAAATGATGCAATCAACCGCAATCAACATTTCATCATGAAAATTATATGTAGCAGAGCGGGGCATAGCTGATGGTTGTTCTTTTTTACCAAAATTTTACGTACAGCGCCGTGATAATTAGCAGAGTGAGAATAACGAGGATCAACGTCTGGGGCCTAAGTCTGAACATCGTCTTGTCCAGCTCGAATGCCTTTGGATTTACCTTGGGACCACCGAGACTGATAGCGATCATGATAATCATTGTGAACACAAAGGAAAGTCCCATACAGATGTGGAAGGGAATTTCATAACCGCCTTTGCCGTTGGGATATGCTGTGTATAGAAATGTTTCATGACCCATAATCTGCGGAGCCAGCTCATTGAAGAACACGGATAAGACAAACCCCGTGATGACTCCTGCGATCGCAGCCAGACCGGTAGTTCTTTTCCAAAACATTCCAAGGATAAACATGGCAAAAACGCCCGGACTAATAAAGCCTGTATACTTTTGAATGTAGGTGAATCCGCCCACACCACCGATTCCTAAAACGTCGTTCCATGTAAATAACACCGCGAGAATCATCGCGACAAAAACTGCAAATCGTCCGATCATTACCTGCTTTCTTTCGTCAGCTTCTTTTCCGAAATATTTCTTATGAACGTCCAATGTATAAATCGTGGAGATACTGTTTACCTTACCGGCAAGTGATGCTACAATTGCTGCGGTTAGTGCAGCAACGGCCAGTCCTTTCAGGCCCGTAGGGAGAAACGTCAGTATAGCGGAATACGCTCCATCTTTACCTCCAACCAATTGAGGAAGCGTTCCGTTTTGATGGAGCACAAATGCAGCAATTCCGGGAAGCATTACGATAACCGGCATCAGCAATTTTAAAAATCCCGCAAACAGAATTCCGGTCCGTGCAGTCTGTAAGTCTGCGCCGAGCGCCCGCTGAGTGATGTATTGATTGCACCCCCAATAATTCAGGTTGATGATCCAGATGCCTGCGAGGTAAGAGGCAATCCCAGGGAAGGTGATGTATTTGTCCACTTCGTTTTGTGTTGATGAAGCGGTTGGTTTTTCAATGATCATTTTAAAATGTTCGGGAGCATTGTGCAGCAACGCCTTGAATCCCGCTATCGCATCTTTTCCAACTCCAAAAGTTTCACCAACGACTGTGAGCGCAATATAGGTTGTCACCAGGCCGCCGATTATGAGGACGGCCACCTGTATCACATCCGTATAACCGATCACCTTCATTCCTCCCAGTGAAATGACAAGTGCAAAGATCGCCAGGCCAATCATAATCACATGAAGGTATTGCCCACCAACCAGGCCGTTGATCGCTACTGCGCCGAGATATAAAATCGAAGTAAGATTTACAAAGACGTAGAGGAACAACCAAAAGACTGCCATGATCAACGCAACAGATTCATTGTACCTCGTCTTTAAAAACTGGGGCATTGTATAAATATGGTTTTTGAGGTAGACCGGAATAAACCATATTGCAACGACAATTAAAGCCACCGCTGCGATCCATTCGTAAGCTGCTACGGCAATACCAAGGAAAAAACCTTCGCCGCTCATTCCTATGAATTGTTCTGCTGAAATGTTGGAAGCAATCAGGGATGCGCCAATTGCCCACCAGGTGAGTGTTCCTTCTGCCAGGAAAAAAGCCTTTGCATCATGCTCATTGCGTTTCCGACGGTTATAAATGTAATATCCATACCCTGCCACAATGATGAAATAAATAACGAAAACCACGAGATCAATGGTTGTAAGATTTTTGTTCATAAGCAAATATTGTAGAGATTTTTTAGCGACAGGTTTTGGGTTGAATTAAATAAAGGATCATCTTTTTTGAAAATTTCTCAATTCTGATAAGCTGATATTAAAGTGAATGCTATGGTTAAATTTTCAACGATTAAATATAGGAATATTTTTTACGTGTCATAAAAACATTTATCAGTAGAATAAACTCATTCGAAGCCATTTATAGGCATCCTTTTTGACGACTTTTTTGCGCAGCATAATTAAAAGTAAATATTGATCACCCCGCACAGGCTTGTTTTGCATTGCAAACTTTTTGCTGCAGGATTTTGCTTATGAATGGAAATTCTTATTCTGCATTGGAAAAACTTTACATTTATCCGGATTAATGTTTTTAAATGAGCGAATCCAAAAAGAGTGACAAAAAAGAAATAACGTATCCATTCCTTTCTGGCGGAGGGGAAATGGGCCTGTTGACAAGGACAAAAGATTGGTCCAAAACAAGTCTCGGAACGCCCGATACCTGGCCACAGAGCCTCAGGACGACATTGAGTATTATAATTAATTCGAAATTTCCAATGTTTCTTTGGTGGGGACCGGACCTCGTCTGCTTTTACAATGATGCTTACCGGCCCAGTCTTGGACAGGACGGGAAGCATCCGCATATTTTGGGAATGAAAGCCCCCGACGCATGGGAAGAGATATGGGATATTATAAAACCCCTGATAGACCAGGTACTGGAAGGCAAAGGAGCCACCTGGAGTGAAGATCAGTTGATACCCATTTTTCGTAACGGAAAAATAGAAAACGTCTATTGGACTTTTAGTTACAGTCCTGTAAATGATGAGACGGGGAAAACGAACGGGGTGCTTGTTACCTGCTTTGAAACGACTGACAAGGTCAATCTTTTGCAACAAATCAAGGAGAGCAAAGAGCAATTGGAATTTGCAATAGATGCTACTGCGCTCGGCACGTGGGAATATAATCCCATAACAGGGAAACTTGAAGGAAATTCACAATTGAGAGAGTGGTTCGGGCTTCCTCATCAGGGACCGGTTGAACTACCTGTTGCTTTAAATGTTGTTGCAGAGGAAGACAGGGAGAGGCTGGTTGCAGCTATCGATGAGGCGCTCGATTTTGCGTCGGGTGGGAAATTTCAAATTGACTATTCTATTGTTCACCCCTTGACTGGCGAGAAAAAAATAGTAAGAGCGAAAGGCAGTACCAGTTTTACCGATGATGCAAAAGCAAGCCGGTTCAATGGAACATTGCAGGATATTACCGGGTGGGTGACGGCCAGGAATGAAATAGAAAAAAGTGAAAAACTTTTCAGGAACATATTGAAGCAGGCTCCATTAGGAATCACCATTCTTCATGGTCCTTCCTTTATAGTGGAGATGGCGAACAAAACATACCTCGAAATAGTGGGCAGGACTGAAGAGGATTTTGTAGGCAAGTCGTTGTTTGAGACTTTGCCCGAAGTGAGAGATGCGGTAGAGCCTTTGCTTAAAGGTGTTTTAGATTCCGGAGAACCGTTTTATGGAACGGAATTTCCCGTAAAAATAAACCGGTACGGAACAGAAGAGATCTCTTACTTCAATTTTGTTTATCATCCGTTGAGAGACGAAAATCAACGAATTCCTGATATTATCGTAGTGGCGATGGAGGTTACGGAGTCAGTAAAAGCAAAACTTATGGTCGCTGAAAGCGAGAGACGTTTCAAAAGTCTCGTGATGCAATCACCCATACCGATGGCTATTCTTATGGGCGCAGACCATACCATAGGGTTAGCCAACCAGCAGATGAAGGATAATATTTGGCGGAAAAAATCAAAAGATGTTTTAGGGAAAAACCTTCTTGATGTCTTCCCTGAATTGGCAAGCCAAAAGTATCCGGAATTATTGCGGGAAGTTTTCACAACAGGAACGATTCATCGTGAAGCGGAATCGGTTGTCTGGGTAGAAGGCGATGATGGTCTGCGGGAATTTTTTCTTGACTTTGAATATGCGCCCCTCTTTGACTCGGAGGGAGCTGTTTCCGGGATTATGGTGACAGCTAGCGACGTGACAGAAAAGGTACTGGCAAGGCAGAAGGTAGAAGATGCAGAAGAGCGGCTGCGGCTTGCGGTAGAGGCGGCTGAACTTGCTACCTGGGAACTTGATTTGGAAACGGAAGAACTCTTCAGTTCGCCAAGACTGGCTGAAATTTTTGGCGTTGCTCCGGGCGAAGAAATAAAATATCGAAGCTTGCGCGGCCAAATTCACCCTGATGATTTGAGCGAAGTGGTAGAGAAAGCGTTTGCAAAGGCTCTTGAAACCGGATTGTACCAATATGAGGCGAGGATTCTGAGGCCTGATAAAAAGAATTGCTGGATAAGAACACAGGGAAAGGTTATATATGATCAGCAGCGAAAGCCGGTAAAAGTAATCGGAACGATAAGAGATATTACGGATGAGAAACTGCACGAACGGGAGCTGCAGGAAAGTGAAGAAAAGTTCAGGCTTCTTGCCGATTCAATGCCCCAGCACGTTTGGACTGCTAATCCGGATGGGGAAATGAATTATTTTAATCGGGCAGTCTATGATTTCTCAGGCTTAACTGTTGATGACATTAAAAAAGACGGATGGCTAAAGATTATACATCCTGATGAAAAAGAGGAGAACATGCGGCAATGGATGGAGGCGATAAAAACCGGTAAAGACTTTCTTTTTGAAAATCGTTTCAGGAGATACGACGGCGAATACCGGTGGCAGTTGAGCCGCGCAAAGCCGCAGCTCGATGCGCAGGGAAATATTCAAATGTGGGTTGGAACAAGCACGGA
>JBBSPT010000084.1:0-9057 GCA_038258515.1 Chitinophagales bacterium
AGCTTTGAATGGATCCATGATGTCGCGAAGACCTTGCTCAGTCCAGGGGATCTGCGGCCCGCCCATCAGCACATAGTCAACACCCATCTGCTTTGCCTGGCGCATTTCATTCACATCTGCTTTCTGACTGGCCCCGATACACAGCCTCGGAGTATTGGGGTTATCAGGAATTGGCCACTCCACGTCCTTTTTGTCGGACGTGGAGGTGGCAGTTGTAGTTTCCCCGGCTTTTTTATCTCCGGACGAACAGGCACTAAGACCGGTAACGGTAATGGCCGCAGCCGCAGCCAGCGAAGTGCTTTTCTTTATAAAATCCCTGCGATTGTCTTTCATAATAATTTTTTTTCTTGTTAAAAAACCTCGTGCTAAAGTCTGCTTTATTTGCTACGGTTTATCCCACCATACCCTGGTGGTGTAAGTATCAGGGCCTTGCTGTGAAATTGCGGCTTCAACATTTGCTGAGTTCAACGCTTTTTCATCAAAAGAATACATAAGGCGGCGAATCGGTAATCCACCTGTTGTGTTCAGTGGATAGTCTATAGGAGCAAGGTCGGGAACACCCGTGCGGCGCCATGTTGACCAGGCTTCAAAGAAATCCATGTACATGTAATGAGCCAGGTAAAACTGGGTGTAGATTTCTTCTGTCTTTTCCACATCACTGCCAGTAAGCGGGTGTGCTGAGATGTAGTCATCTATTTCGCCAGACGTTATTTCCATCGGCGGAAGCATGCTGTTTGGGTAAAGGTAGGATAGCTCCATGTTTGCGCGGATCGCGTTGTGATAATGAACCTCAGGATCACCCGTTGTCCATCCTCTCAAGGAAGCGTCAGCGAGCAGGAACTCAACTTCAGAATAGCTCAGGATAATGGAAGGAGCGGAAAAGTTAGCAACGGTCGCGGTATTAGGTTCGGAATAACTTGTGAGCATCGAATTTGTCCAGCCCGGAATAGCCTGGGAAATTGTTCCCGGATCATATCCGTTCGGTAATCCTTTTTGAAGTCCGGGCATGGATGTTTGGGTGATAACCTGTGCCTGTTTTGAATTGATATTGCCTTCCCATAGGGTTGCATAAAATGGGAGGCGAGGGTCATCGTTCGCATCGAGCAGATCAATAAAAGTTTTGCCCATTTTCACATACCCCAGTCCCTGGTTACCTTCGGAGAGGCTTTCACGCTTAAGTTCACGGGCATCCCAGTTCCAGTTGTTCGGATCAGTCGGAGTGTGATTAAGCTTAGCTACATCATCGTTGCTTTGCATCACACCACCGGCTATCGCCTTTTGTGCCCAGGTCTTCGCATCATCAGGCGAAACTTTCGTCAGGCGCATGGCGAGACGAAGCATCAAAGAATATCCGAAGGTTTTCCATTTTTGTACATTGCCTTTGAAGACCACGTCAGCGCCTCCAAACGAACCCTTGGATGGATCCAGCGCCTGCAATGCAGTTTCGAGATCCTGCAGCATCCAGGGATAAATGTCAGATTGTTTATCATAGACAGGTTTGTAAATTCCCTCAATACTCCCGAGCACAGCTTCCTTGTAAGGGACGTCACCATAAGCATCGGTGACGCGATGCAAAGCGTACACCTTCCAGATTTTAGCCATGGCATTTTGGTTCACCTGGTCAGGGTCGCCTTCCGTTTTTGAAATAACGACTGCAAGTTCTCTCAGATGAGAAGTATAAACTGTCTCAAAAAAGTTACCGGTTTGAGCGTTTACAATTCCTTTTTCTCCATACCAAAAATTCTGAAGTGTTGCATGGTACTGCATAGCGCCTGACAGATATTTGATATTAGTCCGGTTCCTGTCGGCTGTTCCCGTTCCCACTGTTCGTATAAGACTATTAGTGAACAATGGCGCAAGAGAGGGTTCAGTGTAAGCGTTTGGGTTTACGTTCAGTTCTTTGAAACCCTTATCGCATGAACTGAACACGCTTACCACCGCCAGCATCCAAACTGCTTTGACAATAATTTTATTTTTAAAGTAAAACATAACAAACTTGTTTTAAAATGTGATAGTTCGTGGTGTGGTTAGAAATTTAAATTAAGGTTTACGCCATAGCTCCTCGTGGAGGGAAGACCAAAATTTTCTAATCCCTGTGCATTCGAATTATTATAGTTCGATTCCGGATCGATGTTCGTTGCTGCATTATAAATCAGCAAAAGGTTTCGACCCACTAACGAAATATTTGCTGATTGGAAAGGCGTACCATTCAAGAATGAGGTTGGCAGCATGTATCCCAAAGTGAACGACCGCAATTTTATGAAATCTGCTTTCTCAACAAAATTGCTTGTGATATTGTAAGCCGATCCCCTGAAATATTTTTCAGCATCGATAGTGCCGCTATAAGGATTACCATTTTCATCCACGCCGGAAACGCTGATCCCTGTTTCTCTCACATTGTTTTCCACTGTTCTTTTTGTGAGACCGAAATCTGTTCCATACGCATTGGTGGCCGAGTAAATACTGGCGCCCCACCTGCTATCTATCAAAAAGCTCAGATTAAAATTATTGAAGGTAAAGCTGTTGTTCAATCCGAGCGTCAGGGGAGGAACGCCGCGTCCCAGTGCGACAAGCGGACCTGCAATCGGAAGGCCACTGTTGCTGTTGAAAACAAGTTGTCCCTTTGCATCAGTTGCCTGGCGGAAACCTGAGATCATGCCGAATGGCTGTCCTTCAAAATGATAAATCCATCCGTTCAGCGTCCTTGTTGTAGCGCCTGGTAATTGAAGCGAAGTGAGTCCTTCAGCTATTTTCTCCACGGTATTTTTATTGTACGCCATGTTGAAGGTTACGTCCCAACGCATACCCTTCGCCGTTTTTACTGGTGTGCCATTTAGCATTAATTCAATACCGCGATTTTTTATTTCACCAACATTTAACGCTACACTGTTGTACCCGCTTGAAGGAGGGATAGCTGCGTTTACGATGTCATTTGTAGTTGTTCTATCATACACTGTGAAATCAAGTCCCAGGCGATTTTGAAACATTCTCATTTCAATGCCCGCCTCAGCCGTGGTAGATGTGTAAGGAACGAGAAGAGAAGGAATAGTGGAGCTTGACACATTCATCAGAGACTGACCTGCGTAGGGAATAGCCTGCGCAGAAAAAGTCTGTTGAATTGCATACGGGCTTGGTGCGCCGCCACCGACCTGCGCCCATGATGCACGAAGCTTTCCATAACTCAGCCAGGCCGGCTTTGAGTTCCACACATCTGAAGCGATAAAGCTCAGTCCAACGGAGGGATAAAACAAATTGTTGTTATTGGCATCCAGCGTCGAAAACCAGTCATTCCTTCCGCTCAACGTCAGGTAGAGATATTTTTTAAAATCAATGTCAACTGAGGCGAACAAAGAATTAATTCCTAACGAGCTGAAATCTTTTGAAAAAGTCTGGCTGCTTCCATTTCCGATAAAATATTGAAAAGGAAGGTTCAATTGACCGCTGGAAAGATTGACGCCATCCAAGGTATTCCGCATTTGGTTGCCACCAGCGAAAACATTGACATTCAGGTCCCCGAATTCTTTATTAAACCCTATGCTACCCTCAAGGTTTGTTTCCCACCGCAGGCTTTGGTCCGTACTTATCTGACCCGGGCGGTTGAAGGCTGTTCCTGTAGGTTGAATTGAATAACCATTTGTATTTACCTGGTCGATACCGAAACGGGCACGTGCATACAGAAAGTCATTGATATTATACCTGACGTTGAACGATCCGATGAATCGCCTGCGAGTATCCCCATTCTTAACTTTATTTATTGCGAAATAGGGATTTGTAGCATAGATGTAATCACTCCAGGGCATTTCATCTCCATTGTCTAAGTAGCCTGGTTTAAGAATGCGAACATCTATATTCGTAGCTATCAATTGCGCCGCTGCATTCGGGTTCAAAGTGAAATCCGCCATGTAGCTCCGGTTCTTAACCTCCTCATTTGAATACTGTGCGTTTCCCTCAAAAGTCAACTTTTTTGCCAGGGTTCCATTTACGCTCATACTAAAAGTTTTCCGGTTGAATTTATTATTTGGAACGATCGACTCGTTGTCCATATTTGCAGCCGAGAAACGGAAGTTTGCAATTTCGTTTCCTCCAGTCAGGGCAACGGTATTTGAAAAAGTATAACCCGCCTGGTAAAAGTTTTCAATGTTATTTTTTTGAGCAACATATGGCCGCGCAACATCATCAGGCTGTATTACGCTGCTACCATCAAGTTTAGCTCCCCATGAAGTGCGTCCGAAAGCAATCGCTTCTCCCTGTGAAGTAGGCGCCACACCGTGAGCACCTGAGCCATACTGGTATTGCCAATCAAGAAGATCGAGTGCCTTTTCCCTTGTGTAGGTAGAGTTCAGTTGCACTCCAATACCTTTTTGTGCCTTACCGGACTTTGTTGTGATAATGATGACTCCGTTGGCAGCACGAGAACCGTACAAAGCCGCGGCGGTGCCACCTTTCAGAACGGTGATGGTTGCGATGTCGTCCGGATTGATACTTGATAAACCATCGCCCCGGTCGAAGCCACCATAAGTACCGGCAGAGCCAGTATTGGCATTGGTAATTGGAACCCCGTTTACCACGTACAAAGGCTGGTTGTCACCGTTGAGAGAACCGTTTCCACGAATGATAACACGCGAAGACGCTGCCGGGCCACCCGTGGTGCCCGAGGCTGTTACTCCGGCGACTCTTCCGGCGAGTGCGTTGCCGACGTTAATTTCTCTTGCTTTTGTAAGGTCGTCGCCGTTAATTTCGGAGACTGCATAGGAGAGGGCTTTCTTTTCTCTTTTTATTCCAAGCGCTGTTACGATTACCTGGTCGAGCACTCTCACGTTCTCAACCATTTTTATAACAAGAGAGAGCGTTACGTCTTCCTTTATATTATAACCGGAGAGCGTTTGGTCGTCATAGCCTATGCTCGAAAAAGTGAAACTGTAGGGACCTCCCGCAGGAATTTGTGAAAAGGAAAACACGCCGGAACTGTCGGTATTGGTCCCCGCGGCAAAATTTGTTTTTGCATTTTTGATAACAACGGAAACGCCGGGGATCGGCTTCCCCACTGAGCTTTCCACCATTCCTCTCGCAAGGCTTGTCTTTGATTGTGCCTCCGAGACTGAATGGTTGAATGTTACAATTGTGATGGTCAGGGCAATAAGTTTAATCCCGGACTTGATTGAGCTAAATCGCATGTGATGTAATTTATTTGATAAATAAATCAGGAATCTATTCCAAAAGAGTGCATATAAGTTGAATGGGCAACGATCGCATTATCCGAACCCGGAAATAATGCGGTGTTTTGACATCGGTTCGTTAATCGGGGCGTAGATCTTTATCTTTCTCATAATGCAGTTTTTAATGAAACAATCGTAAATATTTTGATCATTGAGTTAAGCTATTTTTATCCATTCATGGTTCTTCACTCCTAATAATAAATGAGTCAGATTCCCTGCTAATGCTCAGGCGATTGAGCGCAGCAATGCGTTTTAGAATTTGTTGCAATGAATCCGACTTATTAAAGCGGCCAATGAAGTACATCTTTTCTACATCTTTTCTTGAATAAATTATTTTGATGTTGTACATCTCTTCCAGTGATTCAAAAATCTTTGCTAAGGGTTGGTTGTTGAACATAAACCATGATCCCTTAAAATTATTCGGTATCTCCGGCCTGTTCCTGTTGATCTCCGGTTCAGGCGAGGATTTCCTTGCAACGGCCACAGACTTTACAGCCTTCACCTCAACAGTTTTCTTGTTTTTGTTATAAACAAGTTTTTGTCCGGGAAGTAAAATGAAATCTTTTTTAAAAGCCGGATTATCTTTATTCACTGACTTCACAACAACCTTTCCTTCCGTGAGTAAAACTGTTATCAGCGGGTCATCTTTAAATGCTGTGACCGTGAACTTTGTTCCCAAAGCGGTAGTGCTTAACTCGCCGCTGTACACTGTAAAGGGTCTCTGCTTGTCGTGCGCTACAGAAAATTCGGCCATACCACTCAGTACAATGTCGCGCCTGTCCGCAGGAAAATCTTTTCTAAAAGTGATATCGCTTTTTTGATTTAGCATGATGCCCGATCCATCGTTTAATAGAAAAGTGATATTGTGATCAAATTTATTTTCCTCATGCCTCATTATAGCCGGCGCAGGCGGCTTTTCCGCTATTATTTTTGCAGGAACTTTTACTGCGGCAGATTCCATCAGTTTATTGCCAAGTGCAAACACAACAAACAATGAAGCAGCGACAGAAACTGCTGCGATGAGTTTCTTATAAAAGCCCTTTGTGATAATGACTCCCTGCTCCGGCGAAAAGGACTGTGGCATGCGATTATTAATGGAAATAATCTTTGCTTTATCAAACTCCAACAGCTGTTGGAGTTTTCGCCATTCTGCATCTTCTTGAATTTTATCCAATTCTTCGCTGACAACTAATAAATTCCAGGTAGCCCGCAACGCTTCCGTTTCCTCTCGGTTGTCGGCGCTTTCTTTCATCCATTTTTCTAACTTCAACTCTTCCTCGTATGAAATTTCTCCAGCCAGGAGTTTCACCATCAAACTATTGTATAATCCGTTATCCGCCATATTCGATTATATATACGCCTGGAACGAGCTATACCCCTACAAGGGTGTATTTGTTTTTGAAAAAGAATTAATTGATGAAAAATACCAGGCATACCGGGAGGTATTCTGTCAGGGCCTTTCGAAGCTTTTGTAATGCCCGGCTCATCTGCGTTTCCACGGTTTTTACTGAAATGCCGAGTGTGTCCGCTATCTCGATATATTTGAGCAATTCATAACGGCTTAGTTTGAAAATTTGACGCATTTGCTCTGGCATATCTGCTATGGTTCCGGCAATCATACCATTTAGTTCGGCCACTACCGCGGGATTGGAATCTGGTGTGAAGGCTGGCGACTGAGCTGTTTTCTTAAAATTATTTTCGTACCTGTTTTTTTGTTTATCGTGCCGGATAATGTCCAGGCAACTATTCGTGACAATCTTGTAGAGGTAAGCCGGCACAGAGAGAGAAGGCGAGATCATGGCTCGTCTTTCCCAAAGTTTCGTGAATGCGTTTTGAACTACTTCTTTGGAGGCTTCATGATCGAAGTTGTATTTAACCTGGCAATATCCGCAAAGAAGGGGAAAGTATTCGCGGAACAGAATTTCTAAATCTTTTTCACCAAACTTTATTTGGCCTGGCGCTTCGTGATCATCCGCAGGCTTAAAAACACGAGTAGGATTTCTCATTCCCTTTTGCAAAGTTTTGTTTGGGTTTTGGAAAAAAAGTGTTGCAATTCTCTGTAAAGAATTTCAGCAATTCTTTTTTTTCGTTGCTACAATGATATGAAACTATTCGCTATGATGGCCATCAAATAAATGGTCTCGATAAAACATCTAATGTTCTTTCGTACAACTCCATCGTTTTAGCAGGACTATCCCCAATACATAGCATGCCAAGCTTGCCATATTGAGACAAGGCGCCTATCATATGAAACATGACTCCCTGCTGAATACTTCCATCATAAAGCAAATCGTTTGCAGTACTGATTTCTATGAGGTCGTGAGGAGTCAATCCTTTGTATTTTTCGCTCTTTACATTGTCGGAAAAAAAATAAAATCGTTGCTGTCCGCTTGCTGTGAAATATCTTGCCGTTTCAGCATCGTAGGACCCATCTGTAAGATATTGCAACATCAGATTGGGATGCGTGGTTCCTCCTTTCCGCAGGTTTATTTCAATGGCATAATGTTTCCATTCACCATTATCTTTCACTGAAACAAAGTCCACTGAAAATCGGCCTAAAACTCCCTGCTTTTTCAGATTCTCTGAAATCATTTTTCCATAATGCCCTATCTCAACAGCAAACGCAGGATTTGCAGGAAAATGAGCCCCTATAAAAACTTGTCCGCTCTCGCCGCCAAGCACCTGGTCGTGGGTTGAATTCACTTCTATTCCACCGAGAGGCGTTATGCGGCATTGAACCGAAGGCGCAGCTTTATAGGTTCCTTCCACGAAGGCTTCAACTATGCCTCCCATGAGGTTGAATTTTTCGAGGAATGTTTGGTAGGTAAGATCCTGTGCCACTAATTTCAGTGAGTTCGGTAACTGTGCAGTCACAGACGTTCTGAGATTGTCGTCCATCGATAATTCTTCGAAAGCGAAGACAGCATTGCCTTCGCCGGAGAATCCGTCATTGAGTTTTATCACGGCCTTACTTAGTCCGGGGTACGAAGTTTTAAGTTTTACCAATGCATCAATGATTTCATCCTGTGAATGAAGCTCTTCAAATCCCGGTGGGAGAGGGATATTACATTCTTTAAAGATTTTTCGGGAAGCGCTTTTCGTGCCGAGATACTGCAAATCAGGGTCGCATCCAAAGACTGGCATGTTGAGTTTTACGGCGAGTGATCGTTCAGCTTCAGTCACATTGAAACAGGCGATGTGAGCTGCATTTCCCTGGGGAATGCTTTTTCGGATACGTTCAATCAACCTGGGACGTTCCAGGATTTTTTCGGTCAATGATTTAGGGGAAGAGTCAAAGCAGCTAAGCGTTTTCAATCGCTGCCGTGCGTGATAATTTGTGATGCCGGGCAATAAATGCAAATAATAATCCATAATAATATTATGAATTGGCGTGCTGGTGAGATAGACAACATGAGTATTCGGCATCCGCAACAACATAAGGAGGCAAAGCAATCTTTCTTCATAATGCATGATCCCGTCAATTTTTGCAAGTATTTCCTGGTCCAGTGTTAGACTTGGAACGATTACCACTGATTTTGCGGCAAGCCTGTCAGGAAATGCTTTGGCATATTGCTCTGCAAAGCCCGCCTGCAATTTTTTGAATTGAGCTATTTCTGCTGCGTTTTCGTGCATTTTTTATGAAAATAATTGAATCCTTCTGATGAAGATAAAAATAAATGGCGGGCGATGAAAAACCATTTTGGTGCCGACGGCAAAGCAACCGGATATTTGAAATTGATATGTGCAGATTACTTTTTTGATTGAATATATTCAATCACATCACCGGATGGAATCATTGGAAAGTTACTCGCATCCTGGTTATACCAATATATCCATGCAT
>JBBSPT010000085.1:0-9052 GCA_038258515.1 Chitinophagales bacterium
ATTGAAGAGAATGGATCGCAAACAATAGGAGAAGTTGTTGTCTCCCCTGTAAGCCATGAAAGCAACATGGAGATGATGCCTCAAATCGTAGAACTCCCATCAGAGCCGGAGGTAAATTTACCAGAAGTCCCGGAGGAAATTACTGTTGATAAATCTTCAGAAAGTGTTGTTCATTTCACATTATCTTCGGAGCCTGATCCGATACCTCTTGAGACCAACCATAAACAAGAGAAGACTGCTGAGACAACAAGTCTCAAAAACAACCCCAAAAATAATATTGAAAAAGATGCTGGCACCGCCCAAACGTCAGGCGGGTATCTGGCGAGGCCTAAGCAAATTTATGCTGAGGACAAGCCTGAACAGGAATCCAAAACTGTAGAGGAACCAACCCCGCTGCAATTTTCAAAGCAGGAAGACGAGCCTGAAATTGAAATGCGGTTGGTGGTTAAAGATTCCCATGAGGCGGCGGAGGATAAGGAAGATCCGAAAGTACACCAAACAATGCCCATCATGATGTCTTCTGTTGAGGAACCGCCGATGGTGGACGAAACAGAAGAACTAAAGCGCCGGGCTATGGAACGTATAGCAAAGTTGAGAAATCTATCTTTCAACGTTAACGCTGCGGATCCTAACAATGAGTTTGAGTCGGTCCCTGCTTATCTCCGCCGCAATATGGAATTACACAATTCTATTGCGGACGTAGAAAGCTTTTACAGCAATTACACTGTAAAATCCGGGGAGAATAATAAGGCAGAAATTAGTACAATCAATTCTTTTTTGGAAGGTAAAAAACCAGATTAGCAAAGTGTGGGTGAAGGAAAATGTGATTGATTTTTCAAACAA
Organism: Chitinophagales bacterium; assembly: GCA_038258515.1. Taxonomy (GTDB): domain Bacteria; phylum Bacteroidota; class Bacteroidia; order Chitinophagales; family Chitinophagaceae; genus Ginsengibacter. Next base: position 844 of record JBBSPT010000085.1, read on the forward strand.
TAACCACTTGCATAAATTTGTTGTTGTGTATTACCATTAAATGTTCATATTCCCCGGAGACGAAAGTTGGCCGGGTTTTTTATTTGGATGAGCTACGTATTCAAATTTCTATCCCGGAAATATTTTTGTCTTTCTTTGTAAAAATAATTTGTCAGCCGCCGGATGGAAAAGTTTATTTTCCATCCGGCAGAAATTTGAATCCCCACTTATCAGAATGACATGAAGGATATATTTTTTTATATTGTGTTTGCGACAGTTTTTTTAAATTCCTGCTCTCAAACAAAGTACACAAAACCCACGATAAAAATCGAGACACATTTTGGCGACATCATTGTTGAGTTATATCCTGAAAAAGCGCCAAAGACAGTCGCGGCTTTTTTGTCCTACGTAGATTCAGGATTGTACAAGGGAGCTTCTTTCTATCGCGTTTTAAAAGAAGAAGATCAACCCTCGAGCGCCTTCAGATCGGAATTAATCCAGGGTGGAATTTGGCAAACAAAAAATCAAGAGCAAGCTAAACTCCCTGGTGTGCCTCATGAAACAACTAAAGAGACGGGCATCCTTCACAAAGACGGTGTGATTTCGCTGGCCAGAACAACACCCGGATCCGCAAGCAGTGAATTCTTTATTCTTGTTGGTGATCAGAAAGCGTACGATTATGGAGGAGATGCAAATAGCGACGGGCAAGGTTTTGCGGCATTTGGAAAAGTGATCAAAGGAATGAAAGTTGTTCGACAAATCCATTCACAGCCGGATAACGAAACCAGCTTCCTGCCTCCTGTTGAGATCATAAATATCGTCAGGTTGGACTAATGAAACTGCAATTGTGCTCTTCAAAAAAAAGTAGGATAACGATTAGTTATCCTACTAAAATTAGTGTCATTTAATTTTATAGTGGTATTTCAAAGGAAGTCTTCTTAGGGGGAAGGCATTGACGGTTGCTGCAAACCATATACTCAAGTGTTCCTGAAATCTTTTTGTTTCCGGGAAGTAGTTTCACGACCTGTACAAATTCAACACGGTCTTCATAAAATTTTTGATCGAGATTGAACGCTTCTTCGAATGTGATCTTCTTCGTTCCAATTTCCCTGGTACCGCCAATCTTTTTAGCATTTACAAAAGACAGAGATGTTGGTAGTGCTCCACCATCGGGATTCTCTATGGAATAAATATGCCATTTTGGATCGAGCGAGGTTTTTATCCGTATCTCGTACTGATTATTTCCTTTTGCGATCTTAGAATAAGAAAACCTGAGAGGGTTAAGAATCTGCCCGAAAGATGACTGGAAAATAACAGCGGAAACTAATGTAAAAAGTAACGTTTTCATTTTTCATTCCTTCTATCCAAAATTACGCAAAGGAGCGCTGCGAGAGACGATAAAGTTATTTCTTGTAAAACAATTAACGTTAGTTTATAGAAAACAAAGAGGAGAAAATTTTTCTTCCGTCTGTATTTCCTAACGCCTCGCTACAGGCTCTCTCAGGATGCGGCATCATGCCAAAAACATTCCCCTCCTTATTGCGGATGCCGGCGATATTGTTAGTAGAACCATTTGGCGAAAACCCGGGATCGATCAGGCCGACCTCGTTACTGTAACTAAATAAAATCTGGTTATTTTTTTTCATTTCTTCCAGGTCTTTCGACTGCGCAAAATATCTCCCTTCGCCATGGGCAACAGGAATTTTAAACACACCTGATCCATCAGTAAGGAAAATATTTTTGCAAACGAATTTCATATTCGAGTTCTGGAGGAGTACTCCCGGTAGCAGGCCGCTTTCGCAAAGTATCTGAAAGCCATTACAAATGCCGAAGACCTTTCCACCTTCTTTTGCAAAGACTGAAACGCTTTGCATCATTGGGCTAAATCTCGCTATCGCTCCACACCTAAGGTAATCTCCGTAGCTAAATCCACCGGGCAGAACGATGCAATCGTCAGTAGTAAAGATTGAAAGATCTTTGTCTTTGTGCCACAGCGCGATCACTTCCTGACCCAATTCATTCTGCAAGGCATGAATCACATCCATATCACAATTTGAGCCTGGAAATATTACAACTCCAAATTTCATTGATTCAAAATTTAAATCGTTTCAGCAAAGATAAATCAGATGAGCCTTTTTATTTTATATAGGAAATATAAATCACAAAAGCGACCATTACCCAATGCATCAAGGTTGTGATCCACCGCTGTTTGATATAAAAAAAAGCACACGCTATAAATGCCGAAATTGGAACAGTAGCTAAGAACCAATACCTGAAATTATAACTCAGGTTAATGAAGGGAATGAACAATGCTACCATCAGGTAAAGCGCCAGCAAAGCCCAACCTTTACGTACCTGTACAACCTGCCGCAGCACATTTAACTGAACGAAGACTGCTCCTGTAATTGTTGCAACCAGGATCAGGATAATCCCGACATATTCCATTTTATTTCTGAGAAAAATTGGATAATCTATCTGGATTCCCGGCACCTGGAAGCTGTATAATTTGTTTGTCAGGAACAACCATGCAAACAAGAAATACCAGGGAGTAAGAATTCCTAAAAGCGCAACAAGCCATTCCGCGATTCTTGGAGGTCTTGTAACAATCAGACCAAAAATCACCAGCAATGCGAAGGCCAGCGAAGGAAAGTAAAAAAATGTGCACAGCCCAATGGCGACGCCAATATTGAAGAGAGTGCTTTTTATCTGTTGATTATTATACAATGTGCTCATTCGTGCCCAGACCCAAATGATGAGAGTGTTAATCAACATTGGTGCACTCAATACATTCCATTCTACAAAGAAGGAAGAAACGAGCAAATAACTCATGGCTGTTAAATAGTTCGGCTTTTGCATCATTCTCCGGTTATTCAGTAATTGGTTTAGGCTGACAGCCTGTGTGTACACCAGGATAAACATTATAATTGAATAGCTAACAGGAAAAGAATCCAGTGTTGGCTTGACAAAGGACAGAATTTGGTTGTAGAAAAAACCATCAGTCGTTTGCACCCGGGGAACTTGCGGCGATATAAACCATTGCAGTTTTAATAACAGGCCATACACCAAAAGCATGAAAGTATTGAATGGATTATTGGCCCGGAAAATGCCTGTCACGAACGAGAGTTAATTTAAAAACTCAAATGTAAAAATTATAACCGGAACTATTAAACTATGCAGGGTGTGGCAATAGTCCTAACGAATTTTTCGCTCATCAAAATTCAATTTTTGCAAAGCAAATATAATTTCGGTATGTGCATGGCACAATTACCTCATTTGATGTTACTTGCTTTGCATATCTCGGCATAAATTCATAACCACGGTCGAGGTTGTGTAGTGGCGGATACCGGGTCACTTTTCCATCGCCGGAAACACTTTGATCATTTATCAACTGGTTGCGCCTTTCAAGTTCGTTAAATAGAAAATGCAGTTGACCGCCCGTGAGCATAATATTGTAAGAAAGATAATTGTCTGAATTATCATCAAACTGCGATTTGTGAATTACGTTACTCCACACCAAATTTCCCTGGGCATCCAGGTTCATCACAACAATGTTATCATAGTAATAGCGAACGTTCGAATTAAAGGAATTTCTTGGCCTGCCTGAATACCAATAATAGGATGGCGAATAGAGGTAATAACTATTATATGAATAGGGGTAGCCGTACAGATAGTCATATCGATTCCATGGATTTCCCCGCGACTGACTGGTATGGTCTTCTGCAGCGAGAAGAAAACCTCCGTCTTTTCTCAAAATAACATCCTTGATAAAAAAGTTGTTCAGGGCATATTTCATTGCGCCATCTGTTTTAGCCATCGAACGTACGGAATCACCGAGGTTAATTAAATTCGACGCTTCAAAGCTGTTTTTAGTTTTATTCCAAACGACTGTGAAAAGTCCTTCTATGTTTCCCCTTTTTTTAGAATAATACAAAGAATTTAGAAGGTAATGGTTGTTAACGTTATCTACTTTTAATTTTATTTCATCAAGATAATTTCCTTCGAGATTTAACGGAACCATTGCGAATGAGTCCGAGACCACGGGTTTTGTGATCAAGGTTGCATCCTGCAGGTAATCTCTGGATCCTGACCGTGTCGATTTTGCAAAAACAAAATTGCCCTGGTTATCTACGAGAAAATCACTGAAGACATCATCGTGGCTATCGAAGTTCGTTGGTATTCTCGCTTTATGAAGCAGCTCAAGATTCTCATTGTAGAGCACGGTTGTAAAATTCAGCTTCTCTCCTTTTTTCTGAATTTTATATATCATTATTTTTGACTTGTCTTCGCTGTTCGACATGCTGTAGATTTTATTGTCTGCGAAGAAACTTATGAAGGTTGTGTCCAATTCAACAGGGTCACTCATCAGCTTTCCATTGCCATCAATTTTTGCAGCCATGCAATAAAGAATGCTTTTCTTTTGAAACTGATAGATGAGATAAGCATAATCAGGATAGGCAATAAAATCTACGTTCAATACTTTATTTGGAATGAATTCGAGATCTACACGGTCAGAAAGTTTCATGCTGTTGTCATAAATACTCACCGCGTAGCGATTTCTGACGTTTTTATAAACAAGAAAATTATTGTCAATCTTGCCGATAATTTCGAAATCCAACGTTCTAATGTCCTGGGATTCGGGTTCAGAATAAGTGATATGCTGAGCCTCATTGTCATTTATTAGAAAAAACGATAAAAAAAGGAGAACAAGATTCTTCATGCTTTTGTTATTGAAATATGGTAGCTGACTTTTTTAAACAAGTCGATTAATCAGTTGAAAATCCTACATTTAAAGATTACTAATTTACGATAAAATTATGCCTGTTGTTTTAATATCCGGGGGTTCAGGACTGATTGGGGCAAATTTAACACGCCATTTAATCGAAAGAAATTACGAGGTGATTATCCTTTCGAGAAATAAGGAAAAGGTATCTGAAAATAAAAATATTTCCTATGCACATTGGGATATTAACAACAATAAGATTGATGAAAATGCAGTAAAAGAAGCCACACACATTGTGCACCTTGCAGGAGCAGGTGTCATGGACAAACGTTGGAGTGAAAAATATAAAAAGGAAATTCTTGAGAGCCGCACAAAAAGCGCCGGGCTATTGATAAGTTCGTTGAAAAAACTAAATCATAATGTGGAATGTTTCGTTTCTGCCTCAGCCATTGGTTGGTATGGGGAAGATCCTCCGCCCTTCAATAGATCGGAAGGTTTCATAGAGAGCGACCCGCCTGAAGATTCGTTCCTGGGAGAAACGTGCCGGCTTTGGGAAGAGAGTGTTTCCCCGGTGGCAGATATGGGTGTCAGATTGGTGAAGCTTCGCACTGGGATTGTGTTAAGCAATGATGGAGGTGCATACAAAGAATATATTAATTCTTTGAAGTTTGGTATTGCAGCTATACTTGGAGGTGGGAAACAGGTTGTGAGCTGGATTCATATCGACGATATATGCCGAATGTATATACAAGCATTAGAGAATACGGAAATGGAAGGTAGTTACAACGCGGTGTCACCAAAACCGGTTTCCCAAAAACAATTGATTCTTGCGGCGGCTGATTCTATCAGGAATAAATTTTACATTCCTGTGCATGTGCCGTCGTTAATGTTAAAGCTTGCTCTTGGAGAAAGAAGTGCCGAAGTATTAAAGAGTGCGACGGTGAGTGATATTAAAATTAAATTATCAGGTTTTACTTTTCTATATCCAACCCTTCAGGCAGCGATCAACGAGCTGACTAAAAAGAATAACTCCGCATCATAGATCTTCGGTAGTAAACTTTTTCAATGCAAAAAAATAGTATCCCGCGATGTAAATAAGACTCGCGAAAACAAGGATATACTCTTCAGGAGCATCCTTATAAATAACCTTGTTTCCAAATGGAATAGGCAACATAACATCAGTCACCTGCAGTGGCAGAAAATAACCGATGGGTGTGAGATGAAAATTGAAGTTTAGCAATGCGGCAATGAGCCACTCGAAGATTAAACCGAACAGGAAAAAAACTGCAATTGCTGCACCGCTCCGCCTGAAAATAACACCAAGAAACATTGCGAAAGTGATGTAGGCGACTGTCTGAATAAATATATATCCGATATTTTGCATTCCATCAAGCGACAAGTGTGAACCTTTTGTAAGAAATCCGAACAACAGCGCGACAAGAACATTAAACATTGTTGCAATTGCAGAAAAGATTACCGCGAATACAAACTTTACGGTTACAAATTGTTTACGCGTCCAACCATCAATAATATTTTGCCTATGAGTTTTGAAATTGAATTCATTGGTGAGAAGCATGATAAATAAAATTCCGGGGAAGTACAGTAACCAACTGCTCATCCATCCTACCGTCTGCCAAACTTTTGGAAAACCATATGGTGTTCCTAATAGCATCTGGCTTTGCGGAATCGATGTTGCGGTGAGATCATTGATGTAATAGCCGGTGTAATTGATACCCAGTATTGCGAAAAAATAAAGGATAGAGAAAATCCAGAATGCCTTATAATTTTTTACTTTAAGCCATTCAATTTTTAGAAGGTGACCCATTGTTATTAGTTATTGGTAAGTTCGAAAAAACGTGCTTCAAGGCTTTTCTTTTTTAGCAAAAGGTGGCTTAGCGTAATGCCGTTGTTGAAACAGTGATTATTGATCGATGCAAGGTCTGCGGAATTTACAGGAAGAAAAAGTTTTACGAGCCGGCCATCTATCGTTACTCTCGACTCCCTGTGCATCTGTTGCAATACTTCCACCAGCTTCCTGTTGTCTGAGCAGGATATCTCTACCATGTCTTCGTTTGATAAAATTTCATTGACATCTCCGGTAGCAATCAGGCTTCCCGTTTTTAAGATGGCAACATGTGTGCATACTTTCTCAACCTCATCCAGCAGGTGACTGGCCATGATAATCGTTTTCCCCTGTAGGTGCAGTTCTTTCATGAGTGAACGAATCTCTGCAATACCTACTGGGTCAAGTCCATTTGTTGGTTCATCAAATACCAGTACCTCGGGATCGCCGAGCAGACAGGACGCGATTGCAAGTCGTTGTTTCATTCCCAAAGAATAGCTGCTGAATTTTGAATCTTTCCTCAGGGTGAGATCCACCATTTCAAGTACTTTCGAGATGTCCTCTCTTCCGCGTTGTTTTATTTCAGCGGCAATCTCAAGATTTTTTTGTCCCGACAGGTAATGATAAAAATTAGGCGTTTCCAAAAGAGTGCCGATTCTCTTCCGGTGATCTGCAGTAGCTGGTTCATCAAACAAACGGAACGTGCCATCAGTTGGTTTAATGATTTCCATAACAGTGCCTAACAGGGTTGTTTTACCGCTGCCGTTTGGACCTAAGATTCCAAAAACAGCGCCAGCGGGAACAGAAAAACTAACGTCTTTCAATGCCTGGATTCGACCATAGGATTTAGAGAGGTGGTCAATTGTGAGAACTGCCATAAGAAAATAGAATTGTAAGAAGAATTTTAAAGATAACGGCAATTTGAACAGTTCCCAATTATTGTTGTATGGACGGCACCCGAGGTCTGACGGTCTCCGTCTGACCTTAGTCTAAGTCTCTATCTGACTCGGGTAGGAGCCTCTCTGTCTGATCAGTTAAAAACTTTTTCTAATCGTCGCCCTCGCAATCTTCTTATGTCCCCAGTTCTGGAAAAGGAGATGAGTCAATAATCTGATAAGACGTTTTCATGAACGTTTCTGCATCATAAGAACAAAACCTATTTGCTAAAGATTTATTACAAAGTGTTCCGTTTCTCAAGGCGGCATAATCCCTAAAGGAAGAATATTCCCAATCTTCCAATTTATCTACTAAATGGGCCACTAACGGATTTTGGTGTATGTAGTGAAAGCAATTAAAATAATAATCCCCTTTTTCTTTTGTCCTGTTTGAATATTAGTTTCTGATAAACATTTACTCTTGGTTTCTGCCGGAACACCGAACCCGACTGACCGTATCTCGAGTTATAAATTCTGGCATAACCGCTTAAAAGCTTCCGGAGTCCATTTGTTAGTGCGTCTGTTTGAAGTCCGCCTTGCTTTTTGAGCTCCGAAATTCTTTCATCAGTGTACACCATTAAATGAAAATGATTTTGCATGAGGCACCAACAGATAATTTCTGAATTTGCCAATACGTTTTCCCTTATTAGTCGCACAAATATTTCATACTCTTCATTAAATGAGAAGATCTTTTGCCGGTTATTTCCCTGGTTGTAAATGTGATAAAGGTTA
>JBBSPT010000086.1:0-8804 GCA_038258515.1 Chitinophagales bacterium
AAATGGCATCCTGGCTTTCATTCATTCATGCAAAGATATTGCCTGCGTCCTGATAAGAAATATCAGTTATCTGGATGCATTAATTGATGGATTACGATGAGGGATTTTTTTTGATCCAGGTAGCATCATATTTTAAAAGTTCCTGGTCCATCTGTTTAAAGACTTTTTCCCGTAAAGTCCCGATATCATTCATCGTTAAGTTCTTCGTAGAGGTTTGTTCTAAAAATACGGCTCGCGACTTTCCCGGGTTCAAAGAAAAAATAGACCGGTAATTCAACCGATCGTATGTATCTAAAAAAAGAATCGGACAAATTGATGTTCCTGTTTCAATTGCAATTCGAAAAGCACCATCATAAAATTTTTTTAATGGAGCATGGGTGGTGTTGAATGTTCCCTCCGGGCAAATAAAAACTGAAATATTTTTTTTTAAAAACCATAAAAGATCTTTCACTGAATTGGATCGTTGTTCAGCGCTTTCGCGATCTACCAGGACCGCGCCTTGTTTATAAATAAATCCAAACACCGGCACTTTTGCCATTTCAGATTTCCCGAGAATCCTGATGTTACGATCTTTTGTTGCTATGATCATCATGGGTATGTCAAGATATGAAATGTGATTGCTGACGAAAATATATTCTTCTGCGGTTGAAGGAAATACATGATAGCTATTTCGATGTTTTATGCCGGTCAAGATAAAGAAAGTGCCGGCCCAGAAGCGACAAATTTTGTAAAGAAAATTTCCTCCCTTTATCCTGCCGCTGAAAAAAGAATATATGAATAAGGGAAGCAGTATGATCATCAATAGAATAAAGATGGCAAATCCGTAAACACTGAAGAGAACACGCAATATTTTATACAAAGCAGTGATTTAACAAGTATATTTTAACATTCAATGATATGGTAAAAGAGTAAGCAAGCGACTCTAAAAGGCATAAAAATTTGCAAAAAACTTGTTAACCGGAAAATAACAGCTTTTTTCATTGACTGACTATTTAAAATTGTGATCAAAAGCCTTACATTTGCACTCCAAAAATTTGGCAACAATGTTCGCAGTAGTAAAAATCGCCGGTCAACAGTTTAGAGTTCAACCAGGCCAGAGTCTTTATGTACCTCATCTTTCCGGCAAATCCGGAGATGAGTTAGAATTTTCTGACATCCTTTTTCATGAAGATGACGGCAAGATCTTTTCAGGAGCCGATGCAAAAGTAAAAGTAAAAGCAGAGATCATTAATGAAACTGTAAAGGGAGATAAGGTGATTGCATTTAAAATGAAAAGAAGAAAAGGATTCAGAAAAAAACATGGTCACCGCACTCAATACACTCATATAAAAGTTACCGGCATTGCATAGTTGTCAAACAAAAAGTAATCTTTTTAATACCTGATAAAATGGCTCACAAAAAAGGCGAAGGCTCAGTAAAAAACGGACGGGATTCACAAAGCAAAAGACTTGGTGTAAAAATATTTGGTGGACAAGCTGCCATCGCTGGAAATATTATCATTCGTCAAAGAGGCACCGTTTACCATCCCGGTAAAAATGTTGGCGTCGGAAAAGACTTCACAATATTTGCAACATCAGACGGTGTCGTTGAATTTAAAAAAACAAAAGGCGATAAAACAGTTGTTTCTGTAAACCCTTTAGAAGCCTCTGCATAGACGAAATTCTTTCGCTCTTCATCTTCCATTCCCAATAATTTATTTAAATAATTTTTGGCAGTTAAAAAAATGTTTTTAATTTTAATTATTATTTACTAACAATTAAATTCTAAAAACATGGCAAAGGCAAAAAAAGCTGCTCCTAAAAAAGCTGCTGCAAAAAAAGCCGCTCCTAAAAAAGCCGCTGCAAAAAAGGCTGCTCCTAAAAAAGCCGCTGCAAAAAAAGCTGCTCCTAAAAAGGCTGCTGCAAAAAAAGCTGCTCCTAAAAAGAAGTAATACTGCATTAGTAAAGCATACTTTTTCTAAAGTCCTGATTTTTTCAGGACTTTTTTTATGAATATTACTCTTAAAATGTAGGCTAACAAAGGTTTTGAGCATCACGGCCATTTCGCCTTCGCAACATTTAAACAATTTTTAAATTCATCAAATCTATTTTTGACTGATGGACAATTATCAAATAGCAAAACACTTTTCCTTTCTTTCAAGGTTGATGGAAGTACATGGACAAAATAGTTTTAAGTCGAAGACTTATGCAATTGCGGCCTACAAAATAGAACAGCTAACGGTAGACTTACAAACGCTTTCACATTCTGAAATTTTTTCTATTAATGGGATCGGAGAGGCTATTGGAAATAAAATTATCGAAATACTGGGTACGGGAAAACTGGCAATGTTAGACGAATTGATTGCTGAAACACCGGAAGAAATCCTGGAAATGATGAAAATAAAAGGAGTCGGTCCAAAAAAAATTTCTGTTATCTGGAAGCAAATGGAAATAGAATCAGTCGGGGAACTTTTGTATGCCTGCCATGAGAATCGTTTATCGATGATGAAGGGATTCGGAAAAAAATCCCAACAAAATATTATAGAGGCGATAGAATTTTTTCAAAAACAACAAGGCCGTTATTTGTATGCGCAGGTGGAACAATTGGCGACAGATATAGAAATACTTTTAAAAAGATTCCTGGGAACAGATTCCATTTGCATAGCCGGTGATATTGCACGGCACAGTGAAACAGTTGAAGAAATAACTTTTGTCACTGACGGGAACGTGAATTCCATCCTCGAAAAAATATCCGGACTTGCTGAATTCGAACTGGTAGCGAATGATCCGGACTTTCTTTTATTTAAATACAACAACGGGATAAAGGTGAGACTATTTCTTTCATCACCTGATTCCTTTGTTGAGAGATGCTTTGAAAAAATTGGCTCTTCTGATTTTATCGATGGGTTCAATGAGCTTTTTGATACATTAACGATGAAGACCGGGAGCGCCACCGAAAAAGAAATATTTAAAAAATCAGGGTTACAATTCATACCGGCTTACCTGCGGGAGAACGGGGATATTATCAGGGTTGCGCGGGATTTCAAAATTCCAAAGGTGATTGTGCCCGGCGACATAAAAGGAATCGTCCATTGCCACAGTACCTGGAGCGATGGCTCAAACACGCTGGAAGAACTTGCGGATGCATGCATTGAAAGAGGATATGAATACCTTGTGATCAGTGATCATAGCAAGGCAGCTTTCTATGCACAAGGCCTGAACGAGAATCAAATAAAAACGCAACACGAACTTATCGATAAACTTAATCAGCAAAAAAAGCCTTTTAAAATATTCAAGAGCATCGAAAGCGATATCTTAAATGACGGAAATCTCGATTATTCTACAGGCATCCTTTCCACCTTTGATTTGGTGATCGCCTCCATACATTCAAACCTTAAGATGACCGGGGAAAAAGCGATGACCAGATTGCTCACGGCAATTGAAAATCCTTATACAACTATTCTTGGCCACATGACCGGCAGGCTCTTGCTAAGCAGAAAAGGATACCCGGTTGATCACATAAAAATAATTGACGCATGCGCTGCAAATGGTGTAGTGATTGAGATAAATGCTCACCCCAGGCGGCTCAATATGAGATGGCAGTGGATAGAATATTCATTATCAAAAAACGTTCTGTTGTCAATAGACCCGGATGCGCATTCTATCGGGGAATTTTCGAATACGAAATATGGTGTGCTGGTAGCGCAAAAAGCGATGGTAACGCCACAAAATAATTTAAGCAGTTTTTCCCTGGAAGAATTTGAGGATTTTTTGCAGAAGCGTAAACACAGATGAGTTAATAATATCAATGCTTTACGATTCCACGATTGGAAGTTCTACGTAAAAAACTGTCCATTCATTTTCTTCTGTTTCAAACCATATCTTACCATTCATTTTTTCAACGATGCCTTTGCACATGGCAAGACCGAGGCCGGTCCCGGACGTTTTGGTTGTGAAATTCGGAGTGAATATTTTAGTTCGCATTCCGAGAGGTATCCCGACACCATTGTCTTTAATCAACACAAGGACTTTATTGTTTAACAAATTACTGGAAATTTGAATTATCGCTTTCCTGCCCTCAGATACAGATTGCACTGCATTTTGCAAAGGGTTTGTAAAAAGCCTGTTAACCTGAGTTTTGTCTCCTTCAATCAATAATTCGTACGGATAAAGTTTCGTAACAATCTCAAGTTTGGCGTTTGTGGAATAGAGTGTGCTGACGTTCTGCAACGTATGGTTTACATTGAACAATTGGTTGTTGGCATTGCCAATGTTTGCAAACTGGGCAAAGTCGCCCGCGATTTGTGAAAGGTGTTCTATTTGTTCAAGCAAAATGTTGGCTACATACATTGATATGCTTCTTACTTCCGACGAGTTGTTGTCGATTGCTCTCTGGAGATATTGCAAATTTAGTTTCATAGGAGTGAGAGGATTTTTTATTTCGTGAGCCACCTGCCTGGCCATCTCACGCCATGCTCCTTCACGTTCGCTCTTAGCCAACATCTGCGCACTGATGTCAAGTTTCTTAACCATTTTATTGTATTCGCTCACCAGTTCTCCAATCTCATCCTGCCTGCTCCAGACAATTTCTTCATTGTGTTTTTCAAGATTAACTTCTTTCATCTTATCGCTGATCAGAGAGAATGACCGCGTAATGCGATTTGTAATAAACAAAGCGATAATGCCGGCAATTAAAAAGATGAAAGCATTGAGGTTGATAATCGTTACCAGGAAATTCGAAATTTCATCCTGGAGTTTATTCTGCGACTCAAAATAAGGAATGTTGATATAGGCATACTCTCTGCCGGCCTCGTCCCTTACCGGCACATAGTTGCTGAGATATTCCAGGTCTCCTATTTTTTGCTCCTGGAAATATTGCACATCTTTAAGTTTACTCATATGGTAAAATGCAACGGGATCCATTCTTTCACTTACAATTCCCTTTTTATAAGGCAACGGAAGGGAAGACACAGTGAGGTCTCCCAGGAGATCATACAAATTGATGTCCGCAGCATGGATAGACGAAACATTGTTGATTATTTGCTCCAACTTTTCTTTTTCTGCTTCACCCAATCCTCCAATCCGCATGTGCCAGATCGGACTCGTATCCATAGCAGCACGGAGCTGTGTCTCCATCACATGGATCGTCCGGCTTAGCTTTTCCCTGTTGTTATTATGATACCTGTTTATAAAAAAGAGAATCGTTGTAACCCCAATAACTAAAAAAGAAAAGATACTTATTGAAATGATAGTGCCGTGTACCTGGTTACGAATCGAGAAACGCCAAAATGATTTGTAATCGTCTATAAAGATTTTTTCAGTCAATAGATGATTAAGCACATTGAATATCACTGTGACCACGAGAAATGAACAAAACAAATAGGCGAATAATGTGATGGATTCAATAAAAAAATTATTCTGTCTTGCGATTACAATAACCTTGTCTGCATCTGCCCGGTACCAAAGTTCTTCGTAATCATCACGCTTCACGGTTTTAAATTCATTGTGGGTAAACTGCGTTGAGTCAATTGACGTTGGAAAAGAATAATCATTATAACTTGTTCCCAACTGGTTTCTGTTATAAACAGCAAATGCATAAACGGAAGAACTTTCAATGGAGTTGGGATTTCCCTTTGAAAAAAGTTCGGGATACAATGCATCGCTTTTGTACCTCTTGGGCTTTGACAAAATAAAAATGTAGCCCTGCGTAATACCGGAGGTATCCGTGATCACCTTTTTACTGATGTAATTAAACCGATCGTACGATACATCGTAATAATACAAATTATTTATCCCGGTTTTCTTTCCCTGTGTCTGCACAATTGTGTTGAGAGAATTGAAATTTGCAGAGTCGTCATTGAACAAGGGCGTTTCCGTTGGGCTGAAAGTATAGATCCTTGTATCGTATTTATTTAAGTAACCGGCAAAATTCTCATTCACCAGGCTATCCTTTAAGATGTTGTTTTGCGCCGCGTCATAAAACCTGTAAAAATTTTCTGTAAGAAAACTATTGTTGAAATCCGTAAGGATAATATTCATCATAAGTTCGCCCGATGGATCCGCTTTGTTTGCCAGATTGATTGCAAAGTTTTTCCGTTGGGCGAGTTCTTTTGTTTTATTGTGTAGCACAATCACTGCAGTGATAGAAACCGAAAAAAAGAATAACCAAAATATAAAGACAGATGAGACCAGATTGAAAGCCTGCAACGCAAGCAAATCAATGCTGAGCAGGTAAATAAAAAGCAGCAGCCAAACCAGAAGAGAGAGATCGAAAACAACAAGGGGCGAATGAAGGTAAAGGGTTAATGAAAACAGGCCCACGATCGATACTGCCAGGTAAATCATGTAATGCCTGGGTCTTATTTCAGTCTTCAGAGGCTGAAGTAATATTTGTATCAGGAAAAAATAACCCGTCGCAATACATGACAAAACCACAAAGCCTACAACGGAGTAAATATCTAACGTGAAAAAATTAATTACATCAAATGATATCTGTGAATCCGAAACAAGGCTCCGGATTATATTACCACAAACATTGGTAAGACCGATCAAAAGCAGCGCAAGAATGAAAACGGCAACATTCTTTTTCATCGGTGTATCAAATCGAATCCCAGTATTGAAGTCACGAAGATGATACCTGATAAAAAGGACGATCCAAATAAACAGCAGAGAATTTATTAGCAGGTCTCCGAGGGATCGTAATAAAAAATTCGAACCATAGATGCGCGGATCAAAGAGTTCAAACTGCCGAAAATTTAAAGGGATAGGTAGCAGGTAACTGCAAATTCGCAGGATTGCAACGCACGACAAAAGTACAGCGAGACCGGTCCAGTTGCCCTTCTTTATCGCATAAAATTTTGCCAGCTTATGCACGAAGAAAAGAATCAATATGCTCGCAAGGATTCTCAACCAAAGCGAAACAACATTGTTTACATGAACGGCTACTTCACTTTTCTGCTGGAGGTAAAAAAGGTTTTTACCTTTTGCAGATTTAATTGGGAAATTATTGGGAATGTTTGTTATAGCATAATTGCCATTAGCGTTTTTAAGAGAAGGGAATGAATTGCGCAGGTATTTGTTCTCTACATAGTATTCCCATTTTACGGGAATCATCGTGACAATTTCGTAGGACAAATTATCACCCGGCAGGTATTTTGTTTTGTTGATGGCATACCAGCCATTCTCCAACTTCCGGAAAAAAAAACCATCCGGCTCATTGAGTACATTGGCATTGGGTTCTATCACCTGCGTGTTCCAGAAAATTGGCTCTCTATGATTTGACGTGGATAAGCTGTAAATAAAGATGAAATATTTTTTGTTTACCAACTCCTTCAATTCCTTCTCCGCGAAATTGCCCTCAATAATCCTGTTCAGAAAAGTTGAATCCCCCGAAAACTCGGAAATACTTTTTTCGGATTTGGTGATATACCGCTGCACTGCTTTCTGGACGGTTTCTTTAGTAGCCACACCGCTCCAATAGTTGTCGATAATAAAAGAAATAGTGAGCAACCACGCGGCAATCACCAGGAGAAATCCATTTCTTCCAAAAAATGAATCAATATTTTTCATTGCCAGGTTTACTATTTTTCTTTTTTATTTCGTTCCACATATTGTCCATTTCTTCCAGCGACATGTCCGCAAGGTTGTTTCCACTGCCCGCGGCAGTTTCCTCCATTTGCATAAATCTACGCGTAAACTTTTTGTTTGTAATTTCTAAGGCGTTTTCAGCATCTACATTTATAAATCGAACAAAATTGATTACAGAAAAAATGAGGTCTCCTGCTTCTTCCACAATCCCGGCTTCGTTGCCTTCACCGATCGCCTGCAGCAGTTCCTGCTTTTCTTCGTCTATCTTTTTCCATACATCTTCCTTCGTGGCCCATTCAAATCCAACATGTTTTGCCTTATCCTGCAATCGCATTGCCTTGATCATCGCTGGCAGTGTTTTGGGAACACCACTCAGCACGGACTGCTTACCTTCTTTTAGTTTTATCTGCTCCCAGTTTCTCTTAACCTCTACTTCATCTTCCACTAAGACATCACCATAAATATGGGGATGCCGTTTTATTAATTTCTGACAAATGCCATCAATCACATCCTCTATTGTAAATTGGTTTTGTTCCCGTGCGATTGTTGCATAAAATAATATGTGCAATAAAAGATCTCCCAGTTCCTCTTTCATTCCTTTCCAGTCCTTTTCGGTAATCGCATCTGCAAGCTCGTAGGTTTCTTCAATGGTCTGCTGCCGCAGCGTGTGGATGGTTTGCTTTTTATCCCACGGGCACTTTTCTCGAAGCTCTTCCACGATAGCCGTTAATTTATCAAAACCTTTTTGTTCCTCCATTTAAAAAAATTTTATAGAAAAAGAAAACAGTTAGCAAATTCTTCAACTTCATTAGCAACCATAACAGATTTCATTTAATTGAGCTTCTGGCTCTACATTAGAGACACTGCCGGCCATAAAGCAAGCCACCCATGCAATTTTGCTTTTACTTAAAGGGAAGCATGGCAAGAAGCCCTAAAAAATTTATAAAAAGTGGTTAAAAATAACAAACAATACCTGCCTGCGAAAAATTATTGAGCTACTTTACACGTTAAATATTCTGAAACACACAAGATCAAATTTTCCTTTGAATGGCCAAAAACTTAAGCGCATTTTACATCGCATTTCCTCTTTATTTAATCCTTTTTTCAGGCAGTCTGAATGCCCAATATTTCTACAAGGATATCTGGAATAATCAACAACTCAGTTCAGAATTCTCGATCTTAAAAAATCAGAATATAAAGACCGTAAAAATAAAGAGCTATGAAGATAACGGAGAGCCG
>JBBSPT010000087.1:0-8784 GCA_038258515.1 Chitinophagales bacterium
AAACTTTTGAAAGGCCATACTCTGAAGGCGTCGCCTTTTTTAAAATCGTTTCTATCCAAAGGTAGTTCCATAAAGGCATCTGTCTTCAGTAAATTGGCAAAATCACCTGACCCATTTCCCGCTAAAGGAGTTGCAGACAATTCGCCTTTTTCATTGATGGATAATTTTACTTGTAAAAAATATTTCACGGGAGGAAGAAAATGAAAGTCTTCTTGTAAAATTGCGTAAGCCTCAGTCGTTTCAATATGCAGAGATTTTTTTAGCCATGGTAAAAAGTAGCGAAGAAAGCAAACAAATGTCGAAACTGGATTTCCAGGGAAAGCAAATATCAATGGGCCATCGGGCTGCATCCCAAACCAAAAAGGTTTTCCGGGGCGTTGTTGCACTTTGTGAAATAATTTTTCCGCCTGCAGCTTCTCTAAGGCCGATGGAACAAAGTCATATTTTCCCATAGAAACTCCACCGCTTAAAATAATGACATCATAATCACGAATACAAAAAGCCAGTTTTTCTTCAATTAAATTTTGTTCATCAGGTAGATGTAGCATGTCTGCATGCAGCCCATATTGTTTCAACGCTGCATCCAACGTATAATTATTGGAACGTCTTATCTGGTATGGAGCAGGTGTTTCATCTATTTCAACTAATTCATTTCCTGTTGACACAATCACAACCCGTGGTAATTTTTTGACAAGCAGTTTCACTTTTCCCACTGCCGCTGCAATTGCGATCACTGCTGGTGTAATAAGTTGATTGGCTTCAACCAAAACTTCATTTTGTTTTTTATCCTCCCCTTTAAAATGAACATTCTGATTGAATGAAACCTTTTCAGTTTTAATTGTAGCAGTACCGTCTTTTATCTCCAGGTCTTCATACCGGACTATTGTATCGGTAGCAGGTGGCAATACGGCACCTGTCATTATTTCAATGCATTCATCATCATTAACCGAATCAATAGGTTCTGCACCTGCCGACTGGGTCGCTTTAATCTTAAACGAACGATTTACTTTTTTAAATGAATTAAATCTAATTGCAATTCCATCCATCGTCACCCGGTTGAAAGGAGGGAAATCCCTGTCGGCCCTGATGTCTTTTGCAAGAACTTTTCCCAGGCAACTTTCAAAGGACACGATTTCTGTTCCATAGTCCCGGGATTGTTCGAGAATAATTCTTTCCGCATCTTCAACATGAATCATGGAATTAATTTTTAAATGAAAGAGACATTACTTATTTTCTTTCCATTGATACGTCTCGTCTTCAAAATATTCTTTACCCCAAATAGGCAATTCATTTTTTATTTTTTCTACTGTTTCTTCACATGCATCAATTGCTGCTTTGCGGTGTGCAGATGAAGTGAAAACAAAAAGACAAATTTCTCCAATCGCCACTGTGCCGAGGCTATGATATACATGCATGCAGGTCAGGGGATATTTTTCAAAAATATCTTCTCTTATTTTGTGCATTTGTTCCAGCGCCATTTGTTCATACGAAGTGTATTCAATAGCGGAAACTTTTTTGTCATCTTTCTCATCGGCGCGTACCTGTCCTAAAAAAATACTATGGCCGCCGATGGATGTTTGTGTTTTATGTTTAGCGATGCTTTCAGCAACGAACGATGGAGGGATTGATCCCTGGTAAAAGATGTTCTTTATTTTATGTTCAGCCATGATTTTATTTTAAGAGCATGTGTTACTCTTGCAAAAATATTACATTAAAATAATGCGGCTTCAAATGCTGGTTAACTCGCTCTCTTTCCCTGCAATAACTTATTCACTGCATCGTCAAATGATCCAGCCCGTGTTATTTCTCCTGCATTGACGAAGAAAATTTCGTCTGCATTTTCAATCGTATTTAATCGATGTGCAATTATTATCCGGGTAGTTTCTTTCGGCAGTTTATTTAATATATCATCAAGCAACTGCTCTGTCATTGTATCAATGTTAGCAGTGGCCTCATCAAGAATCAGTAGTTCAGGTTTTCTTAACACTGCACGCATGAAGGCGATCAATTGTTTTTGACCCAAACTGATATTATCTCCGCCAGAAGATACTTTTGTTTGCAGGCCATTTTCAAAGATTGTCAATAATTCCTGGAGGTTGGCATTTTTTAACGCCTGTTCAAGATCCTTATCAGGTAGATCTTTTAGCTTCCCGTTGCCGTACAAAATGTTGTCCTTTACTGTGCCTGTAAAAAGAAAAGGTTCCTGCAAAATAAATCCGACTTTTTCAGCGAGCTGCTCCTGGGTGTAGGACCGTATGTCTTTTCCATCCAGCAAGACCACTCCTTTAGCAGGATCATACAATCTTGAAATGATAGAAGCAGTTGTCGTTTTACCTCCACCGGTAGGTCCAACAAACGCATAGGTTTTCCCTCTCTGTAATTTCAAAGAAATGTTGTGCAAAATTTCATTGCCCGAAACGTAGCTGAAATGCACATTCCTGAATTCCATGAAGGCATCTGAAGTTTGAGTGACGTCAGGCGCTGCAGTAGAGATGTTTGAATGCATCGAAAGTATTTTGGTGATCCGCTCCCATCCTGCAATTGCCACCTGGAAACTACTCCATAAGGAAGCTAATTGCCTGAGTGGATTATAAAAATAAGTAGCATAACCCAGATAGCTAATCAGGAGACCGATCGTAAAGGTTCCTTTAGAAATAAGGTATACTCCAAAAACTAATACGAGGAGTTGTGCGAGGCCGGCGAACATACTATACACGGGTAAAAAAACTCCATTGATGATACCAGCGCTGACAGCAGTTTTATAGTTTCCGGAGTTGGCGATTTGAAATCGTTGCCTGAAATAATCGCGCCGGTCAAATGCAACAATCACTTTGAAATTGTTCAGACTTTCCTGGATCTCGGCACTCATACCTCCAATGCTTGCAAGGTTTGTTGCATTTTTTTTCTTTACCATAGGAGAAACAAATCTTGTGAAAAGCAGAATCAGTAACCCGGGCAACAAAGCCGCAATTCCCAACTCGAAATTAATTGCGAGCAAAAAGATTCCAGCTCCGATCATGGTTACAATCCCACCGATGAATTGCATCAAAGACTGTGAAAAAAATGTATTGATTTTATCCGAATCATTATTTACCCTTGAGATAAGGTCACCCGCTTTGTTAGCATTGAAAAACGCCACAGGAAGAGAAAGTATTTTTTGAAAAATCGTATTTCTTAATGTGAATAACATCCGCTGGCTGATGCTTCCCATTAGCTTGGTCTGGTAATAGCTCGTAAATAATCCGATTGAATAAATTCCAAGCAAAACCCCTGAGAAAACCAGTACTCCATGATATATTCCACGCTGCACGTAATTGTCAATAGTATGGCCAATGATCAATGGTCCCATGAGATTGATTGTGGCATTGAGCAAAATGGCTGACGATGCTATCAGTAAATTTTTTTTCTCATGAGAGATAAGTTGGAGAAGACTTTTTAATGACGAAAAGGTTGACTTTTTCTCCTTTTCTCCGGGCAACTCATTAAGATTGTAATTCATAGTTGCTCGTGCTTTTTTGTGAATTAAGAAGTTGCATGTATTCCGGACTCGAAAGCATCAGATCTTCATGCCTTCCTGTTGCGATGATCTCGCCTTCCATTAATAAAATGATTTTATCATAATTTTCGACAGAAGAAATTTTTTGCGTAACTGAAATAAGCGTTAGCCCGGGATAGTTCCTTTGAATATTTTCAAGAATTTTCATTTCAGTTTTGTTATCGACCCTGGCTGTGAAATCGTCCAATAGCAATACACGCGGATCAAGGGCGAGGGCTCGCGCCAGCATGATTCGTTGCTTCTGCCCGCCCGAAAGACTGGCGCCACGTTCGGAAACAATAGTGTCCAGCTTGTTTGGTAGCAATTCAACAAAATCCCATAGTTCAGCAGTTTCAATAGATTTTTGCAAAGCTTCGTCTGTGACCGTTTCGCTGAAAGCAATATTCTCCCGGATACTCATATTAAAAATGATGCTATCCTGGAAAACAAAACCTACCTGGCTGTGAAAGGACTCACTTTTGTATTTTTCAATCGGTTCATCATCAAATTTTATCGACCCCGAAGTGGATGTCATCAGGCCGGTTAGTAAATAAAGCAATTGCGTTTTACCGGCAGCGGTTGGGCCGATGATTGCAGTTTTTGAACCAGGTTCAATATCAAAAGAAATGTCTTGCAAAACAGGAGATTGCCCATAGATAAGGTTTACATTCCGGAGATTAATCTTACCCTTCAACTGTTTTTCTATAGCTCCATCTTCCGCAGGCTCGGGTGTTTCAATGATTGCAGAAATTCGTTTATAAGATGCAGAAGCCTGGGCTATAACATTGCTCATAAAGCCAATGATCAAAATGGGAAAAACCAGCATGGAAACATAGCTGGTAAAGGCGGCAAAGTTTCCAAGACTCATACTTCCGTTAATAACAAAATGGCCGCCCAATGCAAGCACAGTCAGCGCTGCCATGTTTGCCGTAAATGTGATCACAGGAATGAGGCCTGCAAAAAGATATAGGATCTTCAGGCCAAAGTCTTTTGCCTTTGTATTCGCTTCCAGAAATTTTTTGTACTCTGACTGTTGGGAATTCACGACCCGGATGATGGCCGATCCTAAAATACTTTCATTGATCACTTTATTCAGCCAGTCAATTACAGCCCTGCTTTCAAAAAACAAGGCACGGACTTTTTTCAATACAATATAAAATGTGATACCGATAATGGGGATGATGGCAATGACACACAGGGCTAGTTTCCAGTTGATGCTCAACATCAAAATGCTGGCCCCGATTATGATAAAGACAGAAGAAGCAATTGAAGCTATCGCCTGCGCAATAAAAGTTTTTATAGAATCAACATCAGCAGTCAGGTTGGTCAACAGCTTCGAAGGGTTGGCTGTTTCTATAAAAGAATACGCCTGTTTCGAAATCTTATCAGACAACTGTCTTCTCAAATCTCTTGCTACTCTTTCTGAAGCATAAGTCTGAACAATACTTTGACCATAGCCAAATATGAAAATGGCAATAATAGCTACGCCGAATTGTATGATCACCGATTTATTGTTGAAGTTTCCGGCGGTAAATGCATCGATCGTTTTTGATATAAGTTTTGGAATCAGCAGGTTGATTCCATTGCCCAAAAGTGTGAGAACTATTAAAACGGCGATGATCGATGCATACGGTTTTAAAAGGAGAGAGATACCCGGTTTCTTTTTCATTAGTTCACTTCCCAATATTCAGTTAGTAATGCTGTTTCAATTTTATTCAAAAGTCGTTCTTTTAAGGTTGGTTCACCTATTGATTGGACTGGCAGTACTTCTGAAAATACTAAGCTGATGCGCTTTGATAATTTAACCGGTAATTTTTTGGTTGACAATTTTTAAACTTTTTAAACTGCCTGTAAAAAAAAGGAACACTCTCAAAACCTGCAGCATAGCACACTTCGCTGATTTGCTTATCGGTTTCAATCAACAGTTTGCAAGCCCTGTTAATCTTGTATTCATTCAAAAATTCGAAAAAACTTTTCTTCATTGTTTTACTGAAAAACCTTGAAAAATATTCCTCACTCATGTTCACTTCTTTTGAAATATCTGTCAGCGCTATCTTTTTATTGTAATTGCTTTCGATAAACTTATATACTTTATTTATCCATTCGCTATGACTGTGATTTAGCTCTTGCGAAAATCCTTGCTTGCACAAAACGTGCGGTTTCGCTTCCTCAGCCAGCTCCTGCAATATCTTTAACACTGATATTAGTTTATCCAGAGACGGAAGTTCTTGCAATTCGAAAAATTTCTGTTTCAGGGTTAACGCTAATGCCTTATCGAACTTAACTCCCTTATTCGACAAATCAAGAAGTTGTCGTATAGATACAAATTCAGTGCTTTGCATCCA
Organism: Chitinophagales bacterium; assembly: GCA_038258515.1. Lineage (GTDB taxonomy): Bacteria > Bacteroidota > Bacteroidia > Chitinophagales > Chitinophagaceae > Ginsengibacter. The sequence continues at coordinate 5,881 of JBBSPT010000087.1, forward strand.
GGTTTTATCCACAAACTCTTCTGTGAAATAAATCACTATAGCCCGCGCCGACTCGCTAAGGTCAGGCGAGCTAATCCAGCAATGAGGCATGTTGGGCCCGATCAGCACAAGATCATTGTCAGAAAAGTTTTCTATGCTGTTACCCACGTATCGCGTTCCCTTGCTGTTCAGGATATATGTAAGTTCATACTCAGGGTGAAAATGCCATGGATATTCAAATTCCTTCCCGTTCTCCTGCACAACAATTTTAAATAGTTTCGAGTCGTCGGCTGTGATTGGTTTGAAATGTGGTTTCATAAGGGGTAAAATTATTAAGCAGCAATTGCCTTAGGTTTATACAATATAATATTATTTGGGTATGCCACAAAAATAGATATTTCACAAAAAGCAAAATAGAAGAATGATTCGTCATTATAGGGTAAAATAGCTTTTTCTTCCTTTCTTAAATTTGAACAGAAAAAAATAAAAAATAAAAAATGAAAAAAGGACTTTTTTTGCTCATTTTCATTGCATTAACAATTGCATCATCCCTCCCCACTCATAGCCAGCCGGCGGGTAATTTAAAACCGGTCTCATTGAAAATTGACGGTTCAAAGAAGTTCCAAAAGCTTGATGGCATAGGTGTGAACGCCAATACCAGGGCATGGGATGGCGACGAACTGAAGCCTGCAATAGACTTGTTGATTGATTCGATGAATGCTACAATTTGGAGAGTGATCGTAGAGACTACTTATAATTGGGAAGACAAAAACGACAACGAAGATCCGTTTTCTTTCAATTGGGATTATTACAATCAGCTTTATGAAACACCAAAGTTCCGGAAGGCATGGGACATGATACAATATCTCAATAGCCGCGGCATCACCGATAATTTAATGATCAATTTTATGGGGCCCGTTCCATTGTGGATGGGAGGGAAGGTTATTAAGGAAAAATATGAAGATGAATATATTGAGATGTTGGTTTCTTTTTTTCAGTATGCAAGAAAAGTAAAGCATCTTAAAATCGGCCTGATATCCATTATGAATGAACCGGATATAGAAAATGAGGGGCCAACTGTTGACGCAAAGCAATATGCAAAATTGTCAAGAAAGTTTATAGACCGGATGCAGACCCTTGGAATGGGCGATATAAAATATGTTGCGCCTGATGTTGCCGGGATGGACAATGGGCTAAAGACTTATATTCCTGAATTGTTGAAAGACCCTGTTATTATGTCAAAAATGGCGCACATTGGTTTACATAGCTATGCAGGTTATTATGCCCCGGTTGATTCTTTGCTGAAACATTCCGCTTATCCGAAAATGGACTACTGGATGACTGAATGGAACAACTGGTGTAATGGCTGCGATGAAGGAAAATTAGGAGAATACAATTATGCATTTGGCGCCAAATGCGTAGAGTTTTTATTACAATTCCTAAATAACGGAGCTACCGCAGGCCTTGTCTGGGAAGGTTATGACAGCTATTACGAACATCATGCACCTTCTCCGTTCAGCTATTGGGGAATACTCGCCTATGATCCTCAAACAAAAACATATTCTACACGGAAAAATTTTTATGCCATCAGCCAAGTTTCAAAATTTATTTTCCCAGGTTCGCAGAGGATAGAAATTTCCGGTGCTACAGACAGCCTCGTTGTATCGGCTTTTCATGATGAAGGAAGAGGAAGCGTCAGCGTTGTTGGCGTCAATAAAAAAAATACCCCGGTTGTTTTAAACAAGTCGCTCGACAATTTGCCTGATTTTGGAAATGTTGAAATGTAATACACTGACAATACCGAAAATTTGCACAAGGGTGGGGACATAAAAGTAAATGGCAAAACTTTTAAAATAACAATTCCTGCTAATTGCATCTTTACTTTAACCAGTGAGAAGAGTAAAAATTCTGTCACAAAAAGTTCGAGACCGGAACCTAAAGATTGGTACACGGGCGATATTCACACGCACCTTAATTGCGGTGAGGGAAGCATTCTATTGCCGGAAAACAAATTGATAGAAATGATGCAGCCAAACGATTTAGACATTATTTCTTTACTGGCAGATATGGGCAATGGTGAAGTAAAAGTTAGCAGCCGCGATCTTCCAAAGGTGAATGGACAGGATGCCCCACAATCAATTCCGGGCCGCATCATTCATTGGGACGCCGAGTGGCATTGGGATGCAACATACTCTAACTTCAGTAACCAGGCTCTTGGCGGTCATCTTGTGTTGTTGGGGTTGAATAACGCACACCAGGTTTGGGAAGAATCGCCTTACAAAATTTTGGAATGGGGAAAGAAGCAAAATGCCGTAATGGGCTTTGCGCACATGGAATATTTGAACGATAGTATTCAGAATGATCTGAACTGTTGTATACCCATTGATTATCCTGTGGAAGCTGCATTGGGCACAATTGATTTTTTATCTGAAGATGTGTATGGCAATACATCCCCGAACAATGGTAATTATTTTAGCGAAGGAGTAATCAATGCTTATTATAAGTTATTGAATTGCGGATTTCGCCTCGGCCTTGCAGCAGGTACCGACTATCCATGCAATGCGAACGAACCATTAGGTACTTTATTGACCTACGTTCAGGTAAAAGATAATCTTACTTATGATAAATGGATAAATGGAATAAAGGAGGGCAGAACGGTAGTATCACGCAATGCACACAATGAATTTTTAGAAATGAAAATTGACGGAAAATACATTCCGGGAGATGAGATCAAAAAGAAAAATAAAGGTTCAGTTAAAGTGGAAGTTAAATGGACAGCAAACAAAGATTTAAGCGGAAGAATCGAGATCGTAAGGAATGGGAAGGTAATAGGAACGCTGCCTGGCAGTGTAAAACCAGGACAACCTTTAGTGTTTGAAACAACGGTTCCTTTCACGGAAAGTAGTTGGATCTGTGCGAGGCGAA
>JBBSPT010000088.1:0-8679 GCA_038258515.1 Chitinophagales bacterium
ATTGCTCCTTGTTTTCTTTGATTGCTTCTTTGAACCGTTTCACGACTTCCTCAAGAGATTCAGTGTTTCTTCCGCCTGCTGCATTAAAATGTCCACCCCCGTTGAAATATTTCCTGGCAAAAGTGTTCACGTCAAATCCGCTCTTGCTGCGAAAAGAGCTCTTTCTTTCGTCTCCACGATCAATGATTACGGCGGCGAGTTTGATGCCTTTGATGCTGAGCGGAAAATTCACCAGCCCCTCAGTATCCCCTGTTTTCACGTTAAACTTAATAAGATCCTGCTGGGGAATGGTTATAAGGGCGGTATTGTACTCGTAATAAACTTCCATCCTGTTGAGCAGAACATTTCCAAAAAATCTAAACCGTCCCTCGAGAAAATTATCGAACAGGTTTTCATGGACTTGACTGTGCTGGAGGCCACGGTCTTTGAGATCCGCAATCATCCTGTGAACATCCGATGAAGTCGAATTAAACCTGAATGACCCCGTATCGGTCATCACGCCGGCATAGAGGCATTCTGCAACCGCCTCATTTATCTTGTCTGCATATCCAGCTTCTTTGATAAAATCATATACCATTTGGGCGGTCGAACTTTTTGAAGCGTTACTGCTTCCATAGCCAAAAGCCTCAGTTTGAGGTTGTTCATGATGGTCTATTAAAATTTTTATTGCAGCAGATTCAGCAATAGGATTTTCCATCTTTTTTGTGCGGTTTAGCACATTAAAATCGAGACAAAAAATCCAATCTGCGTTGGCTAATATTTCGTTCGATTTCGCTGTATGAATTTCATAATCGAGCACAGTCTTGGTTCCGGGCATCCAATTTAGAAATACAGCCCAGTTCGTGGGAGAAATTACCTGCACCTCATGCCCAAATTGAATAAGGAACTGGTACAGGCCCAAACCAGATCCCATTGCGTCAGCATCAGGTTTTTGGTGAAAGACAATTACAATCTTTTTAGGCTGGTCGAGTAACGGAAAAATTTCACTAACAGGTTTCATAAAAATGGGTGCAAAAGTAGATTTAAATACTTAAATGCCAATAGGCTAAAACACGAATTTACCCATTTGTGATTTTATCTCCCTTTTGGAGCTCATTGCGTTCGCCTAAGGGTTGCGCCAGCTATTATTTTGAAAATTATAATCAGGGAACACGCGGTCCTTGTCGATGGTGACACTTTTCAACGGTTCTGAAGTATTGATTTTTTGGATCCATTCCGCACCATTTTGCCACACTTCTACGGGGATGCGAAGAGTCCCCACCTTACCGCTTTTCGTTTCATATGAAAGGTAAACTGGCATCACCATTTTATCAAGGTTTTCAATAGAAACCAATGAGCCATTGCCCGGATCATTGTTTACATACGCGACGCCGGTTATCGCCTGGTCGAGCTTGTAATTTTCCAAGAACATTCCTTTCCAAAACCAACCAAGGTCTTCTCCCGCGGCGTTTTCAATCGTCCTGAAAAAATCCGAGGGCATCGGATGCTTATATGCCCACGTAGCTATGTAAGTTCTAAATGCATAATCAAATCGCTGTTTTCCTAAAATTTCATTTCTTAGTAAATTGAGTGCATAAGCGGGCTTTCGATAAAGAGCATTACCGATGTTTTTTTCCTGCAGCACATCAGGAGAGTTCATTAATGATTCGCTACCCGGTCCAAACAGATATTTATAATACAGGTTTTTATCCTGCGGCGCATCCTTGTATTCTCCGTTGTTAAAATCTTCGGTCGAAATAGAATTGATAAAAGTGTTGAAGCCTTCGTCCATCCACCCGTATTTTCTTTCATTGCTGCCAACGATCATCGGAAACCATGTGTGACCAAATTCATGATCTGTAACTCCGAAAAGTCCGCTGCCACGGGCCGTATAGCCACAAAACACAATTCCCGGATATTCCATTCCACTTACGTTGCCAGCTACATTTACTGCGCTATTATATGGATATTCATACCATCTGTTAGAATAGTTTTCAAGGGCAACTTTTGTGTATTCCGTGGATCTTCCCCAGGCAGAATCACCCGATGATTCCGCAGGATAGACACTCATAGCCAGTCCTTTTCTTCCCGAAGGAAAATTCATTTTTGCTGCATCCCAAATGAAAGCTTTCGAAGCTGCCCAAGAAACATCTCTCGCATTTTCAATCTTAAAATGCCAGGTCAGGTTTTTTTTCTGTGGTCGCGAAGCAGGATCATTTATTTCTGAAGCGCTCCTGATCATCACCGTCTTATCACTTTGCTTCGCCTGTTGCAAACGCTTTATTTGTGTATCTGTAAGAACTTCCTGTGGATTCTGCAGGTCTCCCGAACCGACTACCAATAGTTCTGCGGGGGCAGTAATTGAATAATCAAAGTCACCATAATCAAAATAAAATTCACCGGCACCAAGGTATGGCAACGTATTCCATCCCTCGACATCGTCATACACGCACATTCTTGGATACCATTGTGCAATTGAATAAATCTTTCCATTGCTTGTGTTTAGTATTCCTGTTCTGTCGGAGCCATAAACCGGAATTAGGTAAGAATAATCGATTTTAATCTTTATCGATCCACCATTTGCGGGTAAAGGTTTTTCCAGGAATATTTGCATCCGTGTATCTGAAATCAGGTTTTTTAATTCAGTGGATGTGGCAGCATTTTTCCCTTGCGTCAATAATTTAACAGCAGCAATATCATAACCTCCATTGAAGTTGGAATTTACATCTCCATAACGGCTGTGCCTTTTGGCGGGCATTTTTGCCTGGCCACGTGAACTTAAATTGTATAAATTCTGATCAAGGTAAAGCCACAAATATTTAAGTTCGTTTGGGCTGTTATTCACATAGGTAATTGTAACGGTGCCTGTAACTTTGTCTCTTAGGTCATCAAGTGTCGCTTCAATTTTATAGCTCGCATTGTTTTTCCAATATTTTGGCCCCGGCTGGCCATCTGCAGACCTGTATTCATTTACAGCCGATGGATAAAAGTTAGGAGTGAACAAGGTATGAGAATCATAATCAGAGCTGTCTGCCTGGCAAAATGCCGTGGAGCTAAATGAAACAAGGGCAATAAACAGCCACTTCTTTGAAAACATCTTCATATTTCTTTCTTTTGATTTTCCGATAACATAGCAAAAAATCAACCAGTTAAATTTTCTGAACATTCCTCAGTTTAGCTTTTTGAAAAGCGCCCTTCCTTCTTCCTTGATTTTTTCGTCGTCGGGAGTATTGTCAGGCAATGAAATCATCAGGGTGAGGTTTTGTTTGGCTAAAGTGAGGTCATCCTTTTTTTCATATGCTTTTGCGAGAGAAAGATAGTTGAGGACGAACATGGGATTCAATGCTTTCGATTTTTCAAAACACCTGATTGCATCGTCAATTGTTGCATCAGCAAATGCTCCGAAGAAAACTTTCACAGCGGTTCTCTGAAAATAATTAAGTGCACTTACTTCGTAGTACCACTTACCAAGGATAAACCAGGCTTTGTAGTTGGACGGATCATATTTAATTGACCTGTCAGCGTACAGTTTGATATTCTTGACCGCCGAAATCTTTTCTTTTCCTCCGCGCTCCATCGCTTCCCGCCCCATTACCAGTGCCATCACAAAATTGGCTTCAGAGTTTTGTTGATTGAGCCTGAGCGCTGTCCGGGCATAGGTTTTTGCGGATACGTAAAAAGTGTTTTGCTTTTCCTGATCGTCAACATACCTGGCACCCATTCGACTGCTGAGTTCGCTGGCCTTGCAGTTGGCATAAAGATCGTCCGGAGCAATTTTCAACACCTCTTTGTACTTGGCAAATGCCTGCTCATCATTCATCGCAGATTCGAATCGGGCTGCTTCTTTCAAAAGACCGGAAATATCCTGCGCATTTAGAAACTGAAACGAGAAAACAAAGCAAACCAGGAGAAAAACCTTCATAAAAAACTTTTAAAAAAAACTAACTCAATACTCTTTATGGTAACTGACAATTGCAGAACCCTCCATTCCTTCGATAGGAGGATGCATTTTTTGAATGGAAATTTGAATAGATCTTATTTCCGGAAATTTTTTATACATATCGTTGCCTATCTGCATCAGTAATGTTTCCAGTAAGGGGGTGGGTTCTTCCATCCTGAGTTTTATAATGCTGTAAATCTCTGCATAGTTAAGGGTATGATGAATAGAAGTGATCACAGGTTCAGCTTCATGGAACTCAGCCGATGCATCGACGAGGTATTCATTTCCCAGTATTTTTTCTTCCTCATGAATGCCGTGGAAGGCGTGGAATTTGAGTTGGTGTAATTGGACCTTGATCATATTTTTTTCGCAAAATCAAACAATTGGATTGACGCTATGCGGGTTTTTCATTTTCATTCAAAGGCAACATTACTTTATCCGAAGGGACGGGGTTCTCTAAGGTGCTCAAATATCGTTCAGCGTCAATGGCAGCCATGCAGCCGGTACCGGCTGCAGTCACAGCCTGACGATAAATTTTATCCTGGAGATCGCCACAGGCAAAGACGCCTTCAATATTTGTTTTGGTGCAACCCGGCAATGTTTGCACATAACCTGAATCATCCATCTCAAGCCATCCTTTGAAAATTTCCGAGTTCGGTTCATGCCCGATTGCCACAAAATAGGCGCTAACGGGAATCACTTCTTTTTTCCCTGTTTTATTGTTAACGATTCGCACTGAATCTACTTTCGATTCACCGAGAATCTCATCAACTTCCGTGTTCCAGTACACCTGTATATTGGATGCGCCTAACACTCTTTGCTGCATGATCTTGCTGGCTCTCATTTCATCTCTCCTGACAAACATGTGCACGTGGTTACAAATTTTGCTGAGGTACAAGGCCTCTTCTGCTGCGGTATCACCTGCGCCAACAATGCAAACATCTTTTCCTTTAAAAAAAAAGCCGTCGCACACTGCGCAAGCACTCACACCCCTTCCGTTGAGCCGCTGTTCACTTTCAATACCCAGCCATTTGGCGCTTGCGCCTGTTGCCAGGATAATGGAATCTGCTTCAATCCACATCTCTTCATCGATCTGAACTTTTAACGGGCAGGCCGAAAAATCAACTTCTGTTGCGAGACCGTACCTGATGTCTGCACCCATTCTCCGGGCTTGTTTTTCAAAATCGATCATCATTTCAGGTCCCTGGATTCCATCAGGATAGCCTGGATAATTTTCCACTTCTGTAGTGATCGTAAGCTGGCCGCCGGGCTGAATTCCCTGGTAAATGACCGGTTTAAGGTTTGCCCTGGATGCGTAAATAGCAGCAGTGTATCCTGCGGGGCCCGAGCCTATGATAAGGCATTGCACATGTTCTTTCTTTGTATCCATCATTGTCGTATGATCAAATTTAGTGATTTTGCTGATTGTAAATTCCCTTTGTAATTATAGAAAAACTAAATAATTATTGGGGAATTATAAGTGTTTTATAACCCGAAGCATAGCCGCAGAATGCGCCAAGAGCTCCATTGCCGATATTGCCAAGTACTTTATTTGGTGATGCAAATGGGTTGCCAATGCTTTGGTATGCGAATTCCATGGTTAGCCAAAAAGTATAAGAGGCACGATCAATATTACTCAGTTTCAATGTAACGGTATCACCACGATGGAAAAAATTATCATCAAATGGGGCCGGATCGTTCCGGTCAAGACCGGGGTCAAGTCTTAAATCGTATGTTGTGCCGTCGATAAGCTGATCATCAAAAACGGAATTTGAGCCCGGAAGAAACGGGCCGCTATTTTGGCGCATGAAATACCTTATATAATTTCCCAGGCCCGGCGGGTCAGTCGCTCTTACGAAAACTACCACCTTAGAAGAATCAGTTTCAAAAGGAGCAGGTTTCCACCAAAGTGAATCAATCTTTTTTGCAAGGGCTGGAATAGTTGTTTCAGACAGGTATTCCTTTCCACCAGTTAACACTTTAAGTTCATAGCTCGTGGCAAGCTCTCCTATAAAAGCGTCATTCAAATTTGCAGTATCTATTGAATAATAGAAAAAATGAACACCGCCCGAAGCGTCTACCGAATATTCTCTCAATTTCTGTGTGCGATTGTTATTAGACAGAAAAATTTCTGCATCATGCACAAAAGAGTTTTCAATTAACTCAGGAGTAATTTTGCTGTAATAATCCACAGTATTTGAAAGAACGATCATTGGTGGGAGACCGTTTTCAATAGAAGCATCGACTACCAGCAGATCCGTGGCATCGTTTAATTTAAAGGCAATATTTTTTTCGCAGGAAATAACTGCCAGGCACACGAGAAAAAGGAATATAGTTTTCATATTGGTTGCAAAAATATTAAATACCGGGCTGAATCGGAATGTCTGTTTCCGCATTTACGGAGATCATTCCCAAAGGGCAAAAAAATAGCCATCTTTTCAGATGGCCATTAAAAAATCAAACAAAGAAGTTTAACCTAAATATGCTTTAAGGGCGCTGCTGTAGCGGGCCTTTTGAAGCCGTTTTATAGCTCTCTCTTTTATTTGGCGAATGCGCTCTTTCGTGAGATCGTACTTTTGCCCAATTTGTTCGATAGTCACCCCATTTTCGCCATCAAGGCCAAAATAAGCGTTAACTATCTCTGCTTCACGGGGGCTCAAAGATTTTAAAACCCGGCGTATTTCATTTTTCAATGAATCGTGCATCACGTCTTCATCCGTTTCGCCCGGGCCTTTTAAAAGATCTCCCATAGCAACATCCTCAGCTTCATGCACCGGTGCATCCAAAGATGTGTGACGCGTGTTACTCTGAAAAATGTTGTTAATTTCCGTTTCGCTCATCTCAAGAATTTCGGACAGCTCTTCAGTTGAAGGCTCTCTTTCATGTTCCTGTTCAAAAGCCATGTAAGCTTTATTCGCTTTGTTATAAGTGCCAATTTTGTTTTGAGGCAAGCGGACTAATCTGCCCTGCTCTGCCAACGCCTGTAGTATAGATTGGCGAATCCACCACACGGCGTACGAAATAAATTTGAAACCTTTAGTTTCATCGAAGCGTTGTGCCGCTTTAATCAATCCGAGGTTGCCCTCGTTGATAAGATCACTCAGTGATAACCCCTGGTGTTGGTACTGTTTTGCAACAGAAACTACGAAACGTAGATTGGCAGTTGTAAGACGCTCTAAAGCTCTCTGGTCGCCCATTTTTATTTTCTGTGCTAAAATAGTTTCCTCTTCGGGGGTAATCATCCCAATTTTAGAAATTTCCTGCAAATACTTTTCAACCGCCTGGGAATCCCGGTTTGTGATTTGCGTAGCAATTTTAAGTTGCCTCATGTGTGTTTATAATTAATGTTTAGTATACGATTAATAGATACAAAGACTGGGAGAAATGTTGCAAAAGATGTGTTAAGAAGTGGAAATTTCCTGACTAATGGCAAATTTAAAACGTATTCTCCAATTTTCATAACGATTTCAGTATTATAAAATAACATACTCTGAAAAGAATCAGCGTTTTAAATATCTTCACAACACTTTTCTACGAATATTTTCTTCAATAATTCAGGCAAATGATTGACTTAAGATCTGATACATTTACCACCCCTGGCGCGGGAATGCTGGAAGCTATTTGTAATGCAAAGGTGGGAGACGATGTATTTCGCGAAGATCCCAGCGTAAATGCGCTGGAAGAAGAAGTGGCATCAATGTTTGCAATGGAAGCAGCCTTATTTTGCCCGAGTGGCACCATGACGAATCAAATTGCAATAAAATGTCACACCCAACCGGGAGATGAAGTGATCTGCGACAAACTAAGTCATGTTTACATTTACGAAGGAGGTGGCATTGCTTTCAATTCAGGATGCCAGGTGAAACCTTTGGAAGGAGACCGCGGAAGAATAAATGCTGAGCTCGTTCAATCAGCAATCAATCCCAACGACGTACATAAACCTGTCAGCAGGCTTGTAAGCCTGGAAAATTCAGCAAACAGGGGCGGCGGAAGTTGCTACGAATTCAGTGAAATAGAGCGAGTTAGGGTAGTTTGCCTTGAGAATAATTTAAAGCTGCATTTAGATGGCGCCCGGCTTTTCAACGCAATCGTCGAAAACACGCAAACTCCCGCAGATTATGGAAAAGTTTTCGATAGCATTTCACTATGCCTTAGTAAAGGGCTTGGAGCGCCGGTAGGGAGTGTTTTGATTGGCAGCCTGGAATTCATCAACAGAGCCCGCAGAGTCAGAAAGGTTTTTGGAGGAGGCATGAGGCAAGCGGGATTTATGGCAGCGGCCGGATTATATGCTCTTCAAAATAATATCAAAGGACTTCATCATGATCATCAACACGCAAAGGAGATAGCGGCAGCCTTACTTCTCAAGAGCTTTACCGGGACGATGATGCCGGTTGATACGAATATTATAATCTTTGAAGTCATCGGACTCTACACACCTCAAACATTGGCGGCTACTTTTGCTGAACATGGAATTTTGTTGATGGCTATTTCACCTTCACAGGTGAGAATAGTTCTCCACCTAAATGTTTCGGGAGAGAATGTGAAGGAAATAATACAGGTCATCAACAGCCTCTAAGTTAAAAGTCAATTTCTTACCCTCCCGTAATTTTGAAACAAACTTTTTCCTGCGCTAACACTCGCATCATTATTGTGAACATGTAATTAACTTCACTTCACAAAATTTAAAAACAAGAAACTCTAAAGATGCTGCCAAAAATCAACCCGACACATACCGATGCCTGGAAAAAATTAGAAGAACA
>JBBSPT010000089.1:0-8608 GCA_038258515.1 Chitinophagales bacterium
ATGATACAGAGATCGTCAACCACCTTTGAGGTGTATGGCATCAGTTCGCTAACCCAGGCTCTGCTTTCACCATATTGGTTGAACTTGAACAATGATCCTGCCAATGGAAATTTTTTCTGATCGGCTGTCATCCCCGTTAGTCGCTGTCCCATTCGGATGGATGCGGGGAGATCTTCCCCAAACATATCCTGCAACTTTGGTTTGTAATCAAAAAGATCAAGTTGTGATGGCGCCCCGTTTTGAAATAAATAAATAATTCGTTTGGCCTTTGGGGCAAATTGTGCAAGCCCTGTTGCCATTACTTCCTCTTCTTCTTTACCGCTGAAAAGATCAGGGATTAACAATGAACCCAGGGCTACACTCCCCACACCGAGGCTCAGTCTTGACAAAAATTTGCGACGATTGATTCCAAGTTTGTGTTCTAAAAAATCTTTGTGCATTGATCAGGATTTTGTTATGGCTTCTTCCATATTATAGATTGTACTGATTACTTTCATCAAGGCTGCGGTGGCATTCACATCAGCTTTTTCGTCCTGCGGAAATTCTCCCACCTTTATGGTGACTTCAGCATTCAATTTTTTTTCTTTAAACTGCTGAAGTTGATCCGCGTAATAGCTTTTAAGAATGTCTGTTTCTTTTTTATCAGGTTTCCGGCAGATGATCCGGTGAAAAGCCTTTGCTATTTTTTCATCTACTGAAGAATTCTCCTCAACTAAATTTTGGGCAAACACTCTCGAAGCTTCCAGCACCGTAGGATCGTTCATCATCATAAGCGCCTGCAGCGGCGTACTCGTCAGAGACCGTTTTACTTCGCACTGATCCCTGTTGCTGGCATCAAAGATGGCCATATTGGGAGGAGGCACCGTCAATTTTATAAAAGTGTACATCCCCCTGCGGTAAAGACTATTGCCACGGTCTTGCTTATACGTTGCCAACTCTCCTCTTCCAGATGTGGCGCTTTCCCAAAGACCTTTAGGCTGGTATGGTTTTACGCTTGGTCCTCCAATTGTTTTTATCAAAAGTCCACTGCTTGCCAAAATAATGTCTTTCACTATTTCCGCTTTCACTCTCAATCGAGGTGAATGCGAGAGATAAACATTTTCCGGATCGATCTTCAGGTTCTCGTCAGAAACGTTGCCTGATTGCATATAGGTGGACGATATCACAATTTGCTTCATCAGTCTTTTTATGTTCCAACCATGTTCCATAAAATCAACAGCCAGCCAATCAAGCAATTCCGGATGGGAAGGGAGTTCGCCCTGCATACCAAAATCGCCCGAGGTTTTCACAAGGCCTCTTCCAAATATTTCCTGCCATACCTGGTTAACAAAAACACGCGCCGTCAGCGGATTATTTTTATTAACAGTCCATTCAGCAAGGCCGAGTCGATTCCTCGGCAACTTCACAGTATCAAACTTCATAACGCTCCTGGGAGCAGAGGCCATCACTTGTTCAGTGGGTTGATCATACACTCCGCGATTTAAAATGAAAGTCTTACGAAGCGAATCAGGGTCGCCCATAACCGAAACCATCAAGGCGCCAGTGTCTTTTGCATTAATAAAAGACATCAGATTCTTCACATCGTTATGATCAATATTCAGGATTGGCTTTTTAGCCGGTTTGGAAGAACTAATATCTCCCTCAAAACCAAGTTCTGCACTTTTATTAAAAAATGCATACAGTTCATAATAATCTCTTTGTGAAATAGGATCGTACTTGTGATCATGACATTGCGCACATTCCACCGTTAGTCCAATAATAGCCCGGCCAAAAGTTTTTGTCTTGTCAATATTATATTCAACGCGATATTCTTCTGGTATGATGCCGCCTTCTTCAGTGTATTTATGGTTTCTGAAAAAGGCAGTCGCCAGTATTTTTTCCTTATTGCTATTGGGCAACATATCGCCGGCAATTTGCCAGGTAAGAAAACGGTCGTATGAAAGATTTTCATTAAATGCGTGAATCACCCAATCGCGCCATGGCCACTGGGTTCTGATGTTGTCGTCCTGGTATCCATAGCTGTCTGCATACCTTCCAATATCCAGCCAGTGCAAGGCCATCTTCTCTCCATATTGCGGAGAAGCCAACAATTCATCTACCATTTTTTCATAAGCATCCGGAGTTTGGTCTGCCATGAATTTGTCCATCATTTCTTCGGAGGGAGGCAGGCCGGTAAGGTCAAGCGATACACGCTTTAAGAGTTTTTCTTTACCTGCTTCCGGGTTGTGCTTTAATCTGAGTTCTTCCTGTTTGGCAAGAATGAAATAATCTATCCCGTTTTTCGCCCAGCCCTTTTCACTGACTTCCGGTAAACGCGTTTTCTTTGGCTTTACGAAAGCCCAGTGCGGTTCATATTTAGCGCCCTGTTTTATCCATTTTTTAAAAAGGTTTACCTGGTAAGAAGTGAGGGCGCCGAGATGCGCAGACGGTAATGGCATCATGTACGATGAATCCGTTGATGATATTCTTTTTATTAATTCGGATTCGTCGGGCTTACCGGGAATTATTGCAAACGCCCCTTTCATTTCCGGAAGCGGCGCATAAGCAGCTTCCGCAAAATCCAGTCGCAGTCCGGCTTCCTGCTTGCTTACGTCCGGGCCATGGCATTTAAAACACTTGTCCGACAGGATGGGCCGGATATGAAAATTATAGCTCACCACATCTGGCATGGAGGGCTCATTGCTATTTTCATTTTGAAAACAAGAAACCCAGGTGCAAACAAGTGAAAAGAAAAGAATGATGACGAGAAGTAACCGTGACTTCATGATTGATTTAGATTAGACTCTAAGGTGAGAAATTATTGCCAGTTAAAAAAAGGAATTGTTTACTTAAAATAGCGCACCATTCACAGTCCTAAAGGTCGGTATTTCTCATTGAAAAAGTCACATGGACTGAATTGAGATGATGTAACGATGCTGATTTTAATTTTGGGAGACGCTCCCCATCTATTTTTCGTGAAAATTTTTGATGCAAAGGTGCATCATACCAGAGTGAACACGATCACAATTGATTTTAAAATACGAATCATTTTGTGCCTGTGCATTTAAAGAAAATCGTACACAACCTGTCCGATTCCGGACACTTCTCTCGTATAACAAACCTCAAGAAAGTTGAAAAGCAAAGACTTAAGCGAGTGGCATATCTCTTGATAAATTCCGGTCATTCACTTTAAGGGCTGGTGGTTGTTACAGCAATCAGGTGCGAATTTCTGTTGTAACTATTCTGCCTGCACTTTCGTCAAACCTTTGATAAGTGGAACACCAACATCATTTTAAAATGTAAATTCATTTTTAAACTGGAATTTATGAAAAAAAATCTTTTGGTGGTTGCGCTGCGCAATTTTAAAAAAGACAAATGGTATAGTCTTTTAAACACGCTTGGACTAACTATAGGAATTACATTTAGTCTCTTCCTGATTTTTTATGTGAAAGATGAACTGACCTATGACAGGTTCAATAAAAAAGCGGATCGAATATTCCGGATCATTTCATTTATACAGGAAAAAGATAAGAATACTGATTGGGCTATTACGCAGGCTCCACTGGCCGCTACTCTTAAAAAAGATTATCCTGAAGTAGAGGAAGCAGCCAGATTCATGGGAAGGGAAAGGACTTTGTTCAAAAATGGGGAAAATAACTTTTACGAAACTAAATTGTTCTACGCGGACAGCTCTGTCTTTAAGATTTTCAGCTATCACTTCCTCGCAGGAAATCCGGCCTATGCATTGAATGAACCCAACAGTATTGTGATTTCGAAGTCTGTTGCGGATAAATATTTTGACAAGAAAAATGGTGGTTATGAAAGTGTGGTGGGCAAAACTCTCCGGACTGTGTACGAGGTTTACAAGATTACGGGAGTGATCGATGATGTTCCCGGGAATTCGCATATCAGATTTGATATGCTGATATCATGGTCTTCCCTGCCGCAGCAAAGACGGGCAGGAGAAAATTGGGGCAACTTCAACAACTATACCTATGTATTGATGAAACCAGGCACTAACGCAAGCGCCTTTGATAAGAAGCTGGCGCCAATGTATGATAAATACATGGCGCCAATATTTGCTCAATTCAATGTAAAGATTCATTATGGCGTACAGCCAATAACAGACATTCACTTAAAATCAAAACTGGAACAGGAGCCGGAAGAGTTGGGAAGCATGACCTACATCTGGATATTTTCCGCTGTGGCATTTTTGATGATGCTGATCGCTTCTATCAACTACATGAATCTCACTACGGCAAGGTCTGCCCGGAGGGCAAAAGAAATCGGCATCAGGAAGGTGGTAGGTTCAACGCGGAGCCAGCTTGTTCTCCAGTTTCTGAGTGAATCTGTGCTCACCGCGTTAATTGCTGTGATCTTAAGTTTTGGCCTCTTAATTATTTTGTTACCGGCTTTCAATTCTTTGTCAGGAAAAGACTTTTCAATTAAAACAATAATTAAACCATTTAACATCCTGCTGCTGCTGGGGATCGGGCTATTCACCGGCTTAGTCGGTGGAAGCTATCCCGCATTTTATCTCTCTTCTTTTCAACCCGTCAGCATTTTAAAAGGCTCTCTTTCCAAAGCTTCAGGTAATGTTAATCTGAGGCGTACGCTGGTTGTGCTCCAGTTCTCTATTTCTATGATCATGCTGATTTGCACCTGGGTGGTGTATTCACAGCTTTCGTTTTTGCAAAAAAAAGACCTGGGCTTTGATAAAAACCAGGTGATGAGCGTAATTGTAAATACAGGGGAAGATGAGCGCGGAAAAATAAACTCGATGAACAACGACCTACGCAGTCTGCCAGGCGTCAAAATAGTAGGAACGGGCAACTCTTATCCGGGAAGTACAAATCTGAATCTCAACCTGTTCTCGGTGCAAACTGATAAGGGCTATACAGATAAAGGCATAGAATGTTATGCAATTGATGAACACTTTCTTAAAGCACTCAATATTCCAATTGTCAACGGCCGTAATTTTTCAGGACTTGCAGACACTCTTCATGGGATCATTGTGAACCAGGCAATGGTCGCGCATTTTGGCTGGAAAGAGGCCATTGGAAAAAGAGTAAAATTTCCCGGAGATACATCCTCAAATTACCTTGAGGTTGTCGGCGTAGTAAAAAATTTCAATCAAAAATCATTGTACAATCCCATCGCACCGCTACTTCTTTTTTACGGTCCTAACGGGAATATGATCCAACTGAAACTGAATACGGGAAACCTAAAACCAACGATTGCAAATGTGGGCAATATTTGGAAAAAGTACTTTCCGAATTTACCTTTTGAGTATAAATTTTTGGACGACAATTTCAATTCACAGTATACTGCCGATCAAAAGCGCGGGAAAATTTTTGCAACCTTCTCTGTATTAACGATCATCATTACCTGCCTGGGATTACTGGGACTTACAGCTTTCACTGCACAGCAAAAACAGAAAGAAATAAGCATACGCCGGGTGATGGGTGCAAGCATCGGACAAATCGTAAGCATGGTAAGCCGAAACTATCTGTGGTTGGCCCTTATCGCCGCGGTGATTGCATTTCCGATCGCTTATTATTTCATGAATGGGTGGCTGAAAGTTTTTTCTTACCATGACGAACTTTCAATCGTTCCTTTTGTTGCCTCCGCCTTCGCGATTATGCTGACTGCCGTGTTGACTGCAATGTATCATTCGGCAAAAGCCGCGCTGGCAAAGCCTGCAAATAACCTGAGAACTGAATAAAAAAAAATGCCCCCTTTTTAGAGAGGCATTCTATATAAACTGTTGACCGCAATTTTTTCAAAGTTGGATGAAGCTTTCGATCCTAAACATTTTCAATCTTCTTCTGCTTCGCAAGTAAGTGGTTTTTATCACCGCTTTCTTACACAAAGATGCGTCGGCTTTTAGGATGTTCTGCAGAGCTTTCGTCGAAATAGTAAAAGGTTTCGACCAATGGGTAGGTTTGCCCGTTTTCACCGGGAGAGCAAAGGATAATATTTGTTCATGAAAACCTGGATGAGGTCACCCGCGAGGAGAAGGAATTTGAAATAAATATCTTACTTAAAATTTTGGCAAGTAAAGGGGACAAATGCATCTTAAATAAAAATGTCCGTAGTCAGAGACATACGGACAGAAACTTTATTTTATGGATTGTTACAGATAGCCGTGATTCCGCGGCCTCTTTTTTACTATCTTATTTTACACCGGATTGAGTGATGCCTTTGCAAACACCATTTTCCATTGTGAGTCTAAAGGATTTTACAAATTGCTTTGAAGAGCCGGCATTGGATGCTCCCCAACTCCATGACAATGTCATGCTATATTCTCCATCAGGGCAATCGGCGGGTAAAGTAAACTGCCCGTCCTCAACTACAATGTTATTAAATTGGCCTCCTCCGGGATTTTTACCGCCCTTCACAATAATACCACCGATCGGGCCGCCAGCCATTCTTTTGCCGGTTGGTAAACCTGATGAAGCATCCCTTGGAGTTTTTATCTCAATTACTTTATTGTCTTGAGAACTCACATCCATTTCTTTCGTAATTATAAAAGGCTTATGCATTCTTTTCCCCGTGGGCAGTCCGCTCGCCGGATCCCTTGGTGAGACGATTTCATTTCCTACAACAATGCTACAACCCCCATCTTTGCCTGTGATTTTAACGATCGTAACTTTATCGTTTTTAATGTTACTCTTGGTTTTTATTTTTAGATCAGGCCTTGCATTGTTCTGTGCAAATAAATTTGGCGCCAAGGCAATTGAAGTCATAAAGACCAGAGAGAAAAGAATTTTCTTTTTCATTTGTATTTGTTTTAATGCCTCCTTTTTACCGGTTATCGGCGACAGGTATTTGGCAGTTGATTGATAACAATCTTTAACGATCATTATAAAAGAAAAGTATTTGGATGAATAAAAGACGCAAAATGTTTCCTGGTTGCATTTAGTCGGTAGACAAGCCTTTCATTCTTTAAAGGAAATCCCGGGCTGGAAAAAATCTAAGATCTGAATAAAAAAAAATGCCTCTTTTTTAGGGAGGCATCGTATATAAACTGTTGACCGCAATTTTTTCAAAGTTGGATGAAGCTTTCAATTCTAAACATTTTCACTCTTCTTCTTCGCTTCGTAAGTCAGCGTTTTTTTATCTCCGCTTTCTGATACAAAGATGCGTTTGTTTTTAGGATGTTCTGCGAAGCTTTCGCCGAAATGGTAAAAGGTTTCGACCAATGGATGGAATTACCCGTTCTGCTCAGTCCGGGAAAGTTTGACAACGCGAATTCAATGATAGCAATAATATGAAATCTCTTCGTGATGATATGTAGCAGCGTGCTATAACTAATTTAAGGAAACGAATTTCAACTAAGCTCTTCAATGATGCAAAACTCCTGCTCAGTGGTTAATGATTTTTCGTAAAGGATTTCGAGAAATGAGTTTCCCCACATCGCGTAATAAAGCATGAAATTTTCTGTTCGCTCCTGCAGGTTGTCATTTGGAAACAGTCTGTTGAAAATTTTGGATAACTGGCTTTTGCTATCATCAAAATTTCTCTTTTCTGCACGCAGCATTTTCTTTTCAAGAACTGAAAGTTTTTTCAAACTTTTTGTTTCCAGCGCTTCAGTATGATCGGCGAGGGTAACATCAATTTGTCTGACAGCTTTTTTTATCTGTTGATAAATATTTTGCAGCGCTGTCATCTCACCATCAAGTTTTAATTGATGATTGCTTAATTTTTTTACAAGGCCGTTCAATATGTTCTCTTCGCCCTTGAATAAATCTTCGGGAGCTACGTCGATTTTTTCAAGCAGGTTCCGGTATTTGTCATCAATGACCAAAAATGAATTCCGCAGGAGGAGCATTGGATAAGGAACCTGGTAATGCGCAAAAAGATCTTTTAGCTGAAGCCAATAAGCCAACTCTCCGCCCCCACCAACGAACGCGATGTTTGGTAAAATCATTTCCTGGAAAAGTCCACGCAGAATTACGTTAGGACTAAAATTTCCGGGACAGGCGTGCAACTCTGACCTCAATCCCGATTTTGTAAAAACAATGTCAGTATCGTGGACGACAAAATTGTCTTCGACAGGAACAATCCTGTTTCGAATGTCATCTTTCAAATAAAAGAGGTTGATCTCACGCGGCTGCGCCTGCACTTTGTATTCTTTAGAAAGCCTTCCAGAAGTATCGCCCACAATGATTGAAGGCCTGTTGTTAAAAAGGTCATCTTCGAGTACGGGGGTCATCGCTTGCTTCAATGCAGGATTGTCTGGCAATAGAACAATAAGCCCGTAGGATTTAAAAAGTTCATGTACCAATAAAAAAGTTGATTGCTCAACGGTCATGTTTTTTCGAAAGCAACTTTTTAATGTTTGAATAATTTCCGGCCCAAATTTCTCTACTGAAATTCTTCCGGATATAGAATCGATAAGCTTGATTAAATTATCATCCACTCTCATTCTTCCTACCGCACCTTTTTGGTTTGTTTCCCATTTGTATTTTTTTCCATCAATCACCACATGATCGAGTTCGTCCAGGTCAGCATCTTCGCTACCCACAAAAAAAACCGGGATAAAATTATTCTCCGGCATTTGCTTACTGAGTTCATCGGCGAACTTTATAGTATGGAGAATTTTGTAAATAAAATAAAGGTGACC
>JBBSPT010000090.1:0-8584 GCA_038258515.1 Chitinophagales bacterium
CACATGAAATAAAGACTGTTGAAAACAGCACATTTACCTCAAAAAAAATACTGGTAGCAGCGGGTGCTTTTTCTAATTCAATGCAGCTACTGCCGGAAAAGTTATCGGTCAAATTGAAAAGTGAGACAACAATCCTGGCGCGGATTAGTAGTGAAGATGCTGCGCAGTTTCAAACATTGCCATCGCTGCTTTACGAGATTGACATCCCGGAAATTCAAAATATTTATTTGCTCCCGCCCGTTATTTATCCCGATGGAAATTATTACCTCAAGATGGGAGGGAATATGCCCGGAGACTTTTATTTTGAAACCTTGCAGGAGATCCAGCAATGGTTTTATACAAATGAGTTTGATGGCAATAGAGAAAAACTCCAAAAATTTTTAAGACTATTGGTACCCGATTTGGATTCAAAGGAATTTTTTACGAAACGATGCATCGTCACACAAACAGTGCATGGCAAGCCTTACATTGGAGCATCGCGAGACAAAGGAGTATATGTGGCTGTCGGCGGAAACGGATATGGCGCAATGTGCTCCGATGCATTAGGAAAGCTCGCCAGCCACCTCGTAATACACGACGCATTTTCAAAGGATTTTTCCGCAGATGAATTCCTGCCAAACTACAAATAAAAATAAAGCCACATCAAATGATGCGGCTTATGTTTTCATCGGTGGGGGCTTCTATCTAATTCTCTCCGGACTTTACCCTGTTCTGTTCTTCGGACGCTCCGCTTGTTCTTCTGCGTTGCTGATTTTTAAGGGGTTTCCCAAAACGATAGCTAAATGTCAGAGAGACTGACCGGCTGTCGCGGATATTTTTTATATCGACATCAATATCCTGGTACTTTACATAACCACTGAAATTTTGAGATTGAAAAATATCCCTGATACTCAATTTCAATGTTCCTTTATTCTTTAAAACCTGTTTGGCTACCCCTGCGTCCATCCGCCACATCGGGTTTACTATTATTTGTCCTTCTATTCCTTTGGACCTGTAAAACCCACTCAGTTCTGCGCTCCAGCCTTTCTTCACTTTAAACTGGTTATTAACGTTTGAGAAAAACGTAACATTTTTCACATCCAAATAATCACCGTTGAGTTCTCCTTTAAAATTATCGTGCACGACATTCGTGTAAATATTTGTAGAGAAAAACTTGGTCACCGGGAAGTTAGCGCTTACGGCCAAACCATAGTTTGTTTTAGAAGCAATGTTATCCTTTGTTTGAAAAGTTTTTCGCTCACTGGTAATTTGTTTCAAAACATCAGAAATTGCGTTGCTCGTATGGCTGTAATTAATTGTGGTGGTTAAAAATCCATTGTAGGTGTGGGATAATTCTATATTATCTGTAAACTGCGGTTGTAACAAAGTATTGCCCACTTCGTAAGTGTATTCATCAAGAAAATAATAAAACGGGTTCAGATCCTGGTAATCGGGTCGATCAATTCGCCTGCCATAGTTCAGCGAGAAATTATTTTTCTTATCTGCCTGGAAACTGAAATAAGCGGTTGGAAAAAGATTGATATAATTTTTCTTAAATGATGAATCAGGTCTTGTTGAATTGCCTGCCTGATGTCCTTGCGCATTTGTGTTTTCTGCACGCAATCCAAATTGCAATCCCCATTTCTTTATTTGCCTGCTATAATTTAGATAACCGGCATTTATATTTTCTTTATAAATAAAATGATTGGTTTTGCCCTCATCTGTTTCATAACCGGTGGATGTTTTGTTCTGATATAGAGCATCATTGTCGGTGGTTACATAACTGCTCTTTAACCCTGCTTCCAGCTTCGCTGAGTTTTTCAATGGAAAAACAATATCAGTTTTGCCTGAGTAAATATTTACCGTAGCCGGCAAGGTCCCGAGAAGTTGGTTCGACGGTCTTAAAACTGAATAATCGGGCTTGAAATAATTGTTATCAAAAACCTGATCTGAGCTTTGGTAGTAGGTAAGGTAATCCAGGTCCGCAGTCAACTCCTTTCCTGTTGTATCGAACTCGTGCCTGAAATTGAAGTTTGCTGAAAAATTATTTGACTTTCTTTTTTGAGTACTGATGGCGGTCGCTATAGAGTCAATGTTACTATCTGAATCCTTGAGGAAGGTCGTATTGTTTCCGTTATTATTACCAGGGTTCAAATAACCCGATAGCACCACGCCAAGAGTTGTTTTTTTCGACGGATAAAAATCCATCCCTCCTTTTAAATTCTGGTAATCGGAATTGTGATTCATTAAAGTTCGCTGATCAAAAATTGTTTCCAATTCCTTGGTGGCAACATTTCTAAACTTACGGTTGAGTGTTAGTTTGTTATAACCCTGCCAATGCGAATAGCCATAGTTCCCAAACAGGTTGACTTTCCCGGTGCGATAGTTCATATTCAGGCTGTTGTTTGTTCTTGTAAACTTACTCTGGATGATCGACGCACTGAGGCTTCCATTCAAACCCCTCATTTTTTCTTTCTTTGTTTTAATATTAATTACCCCTGAATTTCCCGAAGCATCATATTTCGCCGACGGGTTAGTCATGATCTCAATCTGATCAATACTTGACGAAGGCATATTTTTAAGCAGGTTGGCAAGTTCCTGTCCACTCAGATAAGCAGGCTTCCCATCCATCATTATCATTACTCCCTGCTTTCCCTTCAGACTAATATTTCCATCTTTGTCCACCGTGACACCCGGCGCCTTTTCTAATACTTCCAGGGCTGTTGTTCCGGCATTTGTCAGCGATGCATCTACATTCATAACAGTCCTGTCAATTTTTCTTTCGATAAAAGGTTTCCTGATGACAGCAACAACCGAAACTTCGTTCAACGTTTTTATGTTGTTTTTCAACTGCATCACTCCAACAGAAATGGGTGAAATACCCTTGACCTCAATGGGGTCCGTGTAAACTTTCAGATGTCCTGTCGAAGTGGCCATCAAACGATAGTGACCATAAGGCACCTGCTCAAATGAAAAATTCCCTGCTTTATCTGTCAGGCTCACTTTGATCAGGGACGAATCTATGGCCTTAAGCAGGGAAACGGTGGCAGCATCGATTATTTTTTGATCACCACCATCTGTGATGGTTCCGGTGATTTTTCCTTCCATGGACTGCGCCAAAAGAAGATTTGAAATAAATGCCAGCGAGAGCGTGATGAAGATTGATTTGATCATATTCTTAGTTTGTAAACGATCCGTTATTTGATTACAGAGCAAAACTAAGTACTTTGCGTTGCATAGTACATAGTATTACATAAGTGGTAAATAATAATTGCAAACGGCAATAAGTTCGTCAGGGATTTAGATAGCACTTTGGAGGAACTAACAAAAAGGAGATTTGGGAAATCATCAACCTATACGGTGGAAACCCGCTGATTTTTGGTGGTAAAATAGATCAATCCTGTAATACCGGCAATCACTAACAGCGCTGAAATTAATTCCGCCTGTGTTGGATGCAGGCCAAAAATTGAATAAGTTGAATTAACACGAATTGTTTCAACGAGGAACCGTTCCACTCCATTTAGTAATAGATAAAGTGAGAACATGACGCCTGCAATTTTTATTTTCTTGCGGATAGCCCATAAAAAAAGAAAGAAAATTCCACAAACAATTGTTTCATAAAAAGGCGTGGGAAATACAGGCTGCGGAAGTGCCCTGCAGTATCTTCCTTCACAATCCGGAATTAAAATGCCATCCTCGTTCACATTATGCGGATAGGTGTAAGCAAACAACCAGGTAGGTAAAAACGAAGGGCCACGAAAGCTTTTATGCGGTACTTTTTCAAGAGACTCAGAGTGCCGGTCAGTTACAGTCACTGAAGACCCGGAGGGATCCGTAACACTTCCCTGGAGTAAATAACCGGAAAAATGCTGAAGGCTTTTATTGAATTGCTCTGGTGATGCAGCGACCGCATGCCCGGGAGTTTCGCTAATGTAGGCGCTATTATAAATCCCCCAATCCCCGTCACCTGCTACCTGGCAGCCGATACGCCCAATCGCGTAAGCAATCATCATTGCAGGAGCTATCGCATCAGTCAGGTGAAGGAGACTAATATCTTTTTTTCTTGCGTAGATGCAAATCGCGACGCCTGCGCAAATCAATCCTCCATAGAAAGTAAGGCCGCTCGGAGAAAGTAAATTTCCGAGAGGGTTTTGAATAAAACGGTCCCAGTTTTCAAGATTATCAAAAAGCTTTGCCCCAAGAATTCCAAAGATTAAAGCAAAGATCACAATGTCGCCCACCCTATCATGCGGCCAGATACGGATAACTCTTTTCTCAGGTTTTGGTAGTTTTTGCTTGTTTTTTTCACGGTACTTTAAATACACAAGCAGAGCGGCCATAATAATTCCTCCTCCCATACTACCCGCCGAAGAAAAAATGTACTCCTGGAGGTCAACACCTTGCGAACGCGTTGCGAGAAATACGCCGATGATCTTGTAACCAAAAACAAAACCAACGATGGCATTGATTAACAGGTCCATCAATGATGCCGGCTTACCAACCACAATCGTTTCTTCACGGGGCTGAAGCAAGCCCTGCGTTTCTTTTCGCTTTAGCTCAAGAGTGAAAAAGTATGCTGAAATAATAAAGGAGATGGCGACAAAAATTCCAAAGGTGTAGAAAATCTTAAATGCTTCAATCTTCCATCCAAACCAATCCTGGATAGCATAATACAAATTGGGATACATATAAGCCGTTTAAGTTTGGCTAAGAAATCTCATTCCTCGCTAAAAAATATAAATATATGGTTTATCTGAAAATACAATCCACAAATAAACTTGACAGTAAATTAGCTACGGGACGGCTAACCATGGCCGTGTACAAACCCGGAACACTCATTAATTTTTACTGTTTCCAAAAAAAGCAGACATTTCTTTATCAGTTAGCAATATTCTTCAAAAGCCGCCACGAGATTCTGAGCAATCATTTGTGCAGATCTTCCCTCGATGTGATGTCGCTCAAGAAAATGAACGAGCTTACCGTCTTTGAAAAGCGCAACCGAAGGGGAAGACGGTGGATACGGCATCAGGTGTTCCCGGATTTTATCGACCGCTTCCATATCAAAACCCGCAAAACTTGTAATCAAACGATCAGGCTTTTTATCGCTGTTATCTACAGCCATCAACACACCCGGACGGGCTGTCCCTGCCGAACAACCACATACCGAATTAATAACGACGAGACTCGTCCCCTCTTTTTTCAGCTCGTTTTCCACCTCTTCTTCTGTCACTAATTCAGTGAAACCATTGGCAGTTAATTCCGCCTTCATGGGGATTACTATTTGTTCTGGGTACATCATTTTTAGATTTATTTGGATGCAAATTTACTACACTTCCGTTTTAAAAAACGTCGGAGAATTCAAAGCTTATTTGTAATTATGTCATATAAACCAACCCGCTCAAGTCAGAATGTCGTGAATTTGCGCTGAATATTCATTTGAAAACCGGTGGTATCGAATTTGAGATGTACAATTTGAATTAATAAAAATTAAAATAAAAAGATATGACACTCGTAAAATTTAATCAACCAGGCGCAAGAGCCTTCAATCGTTTTTTCGACAGCTTTATAAATGAGGCATCGCCTTCAGCGGGAAACACAGATTTTCCTGCGGTAAACATCAATGAAACAAAAGATGATTACCAACTCGAATTTAATGCTCCGGGGAGATCGAAGGGAGATTTCAAGATTACTGTTGACAACAACATCCTGACGGTTGCTTTTGACAAAAAAGAAGAAAAACAGGATGAAAATAAAACGCTCATCAAAACAGAATTCACTCTTCAATCATTCAAAAGGTCTTTTAGTTTGGATGAAAAGATAGCCGCTGAAAACATTGCTGCTAAATATGAAAATGGAATTCTTTACTTAACACTTCCTAAAAAAGAAGAAGTAAAAGTGCAGCCTAAAGAAATCGCAATCAGCTAATTTCATCCGTAAGGATTTTTTATAAACCTCCCTTCGCCGGGAGGTTTTTTATTTATAGCCTAAGATCTTCAACATGCTCTGCGCGGTTTGCTCTTTCGCATATACCCAATCCACCATTTTACCATTTTTATCTATATCCACAATGATGTGTTTCGGAGACGGTATCAAACAATGTTTGATTCCTCCATAACCGCTAATCTGGTCCTGGTAAGCACCCGTGTGAAAAAATCCTAAATAAAGTGGTTCGCCGTTGGTGTTCTTTGGGAGGAAAACCTCGTTGATGTGTTCTTCAGAATCGTAATAATCATGGCTGTCGCAGGTGATTCCTCCCAGAGTCACCCGTTGATATTCTTCGTCCCATTTATTAATTGGGAGCATTAAAAATTTTTCACCAATTCCCCATGTATCAGGCAATGTTGTAATGAATGAGGAATCGATCATGTACCAGGTTTCGCGGTCATTTTGTTTTTTTTCACCTATGACACTGTAGATGTGCGCCATACTTTCCCCTACAGTATAACTCCCAAATTCTGTAAAAATATTGGGCATTGGCACTTTCGAACGCTTACAGGCAACCTTTATGTTTCTTACAATTTCATTGATAATAAACTGGTAATCGTATTCGAACCCCAGCGAATGCTTTATCGGGAATCCACCTCCGATATTTATGGAGTCCAGCTCGGGGCAAATCTTTCTTAACTGACAATACAAGTTGATAATCTTATTCAGTTCGCTCCAGTAATAGATGTCATCCTTTATACCCTTATTTAAAAAAATGTGAAGCATCTTCAGATGGAAACGATCTTCATTTCCCTCCACCTCATCCACATAAAATTCAAGAATATCCTTTGCACGAATCCCCAGCCGCGAAGTGTAAAACGGAAAAGTAGGCTCCTCCTCAGCGGCAACCCTGATTCCAATATTGAAAGGAACTCTTACTGACTTTTTGTAGGCAAGTAGCTCCTGTTTGTTATCCAAAACAGGGATTACATTCTTAAAACCCGTGTTCAGTAATCTTGCAATCCTGCTTATATAGGGCTTTTGTTTAAAACCATTGCAGATAATAAAAATATCCTTATTGATTTTTTTACTTTCGTAGAGTTTATTTATGATTTCAATATCATATGCATAAGATGTTTCAAGATGAATGTTATACTTCAGCGCTTCCTCAACGATGAATGAAAAATGAGAACTCTTTGTACAGTAACAATAAAAATACTTGCCTTCGTACTTATGCTTCTTTATCGCATTGGCAAACATCTTCTTGGCCTTATTGATCTGCATTCCGATCTTGGGAAGAAAACTCATTTTCAGCGGAGTTCCGTACTTTTCAATTAAAGCTTTTAAATCAACATCATTATATTGGAGGTAACCATCTTCGAGGTGGTAATCTTCCTGCGGAAAGTTGAACGTCTGGTGGACCAGGTCGCTGTAAGAGTTAGTCATTAGAATACATTGGTTTTATAAATTTTACAAATGTAACTGAATGATGAATTCACACAAACAAAAAACCGCTCCTGTGTGGGAACGGCCTCTTTAAAAAATAAAGTTCAATGATTATTTAACCGATTGAATAAGGCTTTTGAAAGTCTCAGGCTCATTCATTGCCATGTCAGCAAGAATCTTCCTGTTCAAATCGATATTCTTTTCAGTGAGCTTGTGAATAAACTGGCTATAATTCATTCCTTCTTCTCTAACTGCAGCATTGATACGCGCAATCCATAAAGTCCTGTATTCACGCTTCTTGAGCTTACGACCAACATAACTGTAGGTCATGCCCTTTTCCATCACATTTTTAGCGACGGTATAAACATTTTTTCTCTTACCATAATACCCCTTAGCTGCTTTAAGAATTCTCTTTCTCCTTGCTCTAGATGCAACTGAATTTACTGAACGTGGCATTGTTGTTATTTTAAAGTGAAATTCCGGATGTTGTTTTTCAACGCATCTAAAATTTCTGTTTGATTAATTGGTTTACAAAAACGATGATGGTTATTTCATCCTTAATAGTCGCATAACGAAGGGCCTGTTTGCCGCACTCACAATTCCTTTCTTACGAAGATTGCGCTTGCGTTTAGTTGATTTTTTCGTTAAGATGTGGCGTTTGTAAGCCTTCTGGAAAGTAATTTCACCTGTACCGGTTACTTTAAAGCGCTTCTTGGCGCTGGAGTTGGTTTTAACCTTTGGCATTTCAATATTTTTACTTTTACACCCTACAGGCGCTCCCGAACAGACGGGAAACTTATGGAGCCATATGGGTAATGTATTTTTAGTGATACCCGCTCAGTCAAAACACAAAATTCTAAACGGGGTGCAAAAGTATGGAAATATTTTAAAAAACGAACAGCGTTATTGTCTGTCAAGTAGGTTCAATGCCTGTTTAGCGATTGCCGGACCCAACCTGTAACCAGAGCCTGCGCCACCACCTGCAATCACAAAATCCATTTGGTTTTTACCATACTCTATTACCGGGTCGCCATTATCAGTGTATGCATCACAAAACACGCGTCCTTCACTACAAAGTGGAACAAACTCCGGCGCATACTTCTTAAGAATTTCTTTTCCCTTTTCAATATCCGCGTCATCAATGCTTAGTCCGTTTATATCGGGCAAAACATCCCAGTGATCACACTTGAAACTGAAAAGCCAATAGCCGCTCTCATACTTCGGCATTAAAAAA
>JBBSPT010000091.1:0-8578 GCA_038258515.1 Chitinophagales bacterium
GAAAACATGATTGGCATTTTAAATCGCTGGAAAGAAAACCAGGGAGAAGAGAAACCGCTGATGATTGTTTTTAATTTCAGCGGAGGCGGCGTTCGGAGCGCGAGCTTTTCTATGAATGTCTTACAACATCTTGACAGCATAACAGGCGGCGCTATTATGAAAAGAACTTTCCTGATGACCGGAGCTTCCGGCGGCATGCTTGGTGCTGCGTATTTTAGAGAGTTGGCGAGGCTACGTTCCCTGGGAGAACCGATCGGGATCACGGATACTAAATATGTAAACGATATTTCTAAAGATTTACTTAATCCTGTTTTTTCTTCAATGATCTCGAGGGACCTTATTGCTCCGGCCCAAAAATTTCGTGTAGGACCCTACAGTTACATCAAAGATCGCGGCTATGCGTTTGAGCAAAAATTTAATAAAAACACCCGAAAATTACTCGACAAAAGCGTGGGCTCTTACGCGGCTGCAGAAAGAAATGCGGAGATTCCGTTGATGATTTTGAACTCCGTCATTACCAGAGATCTGAAAAAACTGATGATCAGTACCCAGCCGCTTAGCTTCATGATGGAGGCTGCATACAAAGACAGTATGACCTCTGTTTCGGGGCCGGATGTGGTGGACTTTGCTGCGCTTTTCAAGAACGAAGATCCCATGAATCTTCGTTTCATAACTGCGCTGAGAATGAATGCTACCTATCCTTATGTGTTGCCGAACGTGTGGCTACCCTCCGATCCGGTGATCGATGTGATGGATGCCGGCCTTCGAGATAACTATGGACAGGAAACCACCCTGAGATTTCTTTATACTTTCAAAGATTGGATTAACGAAAACACAAGAGGAGTATTGGAGATACAGGTAAGATCAAGAGTAAAAGGAACATGGGATAACGATGTAGAAAACGGATCGATAACTGATATTCTCACCAAACCATTTTCCATGCTTCAACGAAATTGGTTTATGCTGCAGGATTATTTTCAGGATGACGAAATAACATATGCTCAGAATTTTTTAGACAGCAGTTTAAAACGGGTTTCATTCATGTATATTCCGGAAAAGAAGGAACACGCTGCAACACTCAATTTTCATTTGACAGCCTCGGAAAAGAGGGAGGTGATTTCTTCCCTGAAAAGAAAAAATAACCTGGAAGCTTTTCGGGAAATCGGCGGTTATTTTAGCCCTTGAGGACGAATTAATCTGAATGCAGATGGCAAAATTTCAATATCAAAATATCCGCTTGTCTGTGCAGGATCCCCGTCAATATGAAGCGGAGCATTGTCTTTATTGTGAACGATTACTTTTGTATCCTGGAAATACAGTACATCTTTTTTAGACAAATTTTCCCGGGAGAACAGGCTTAATTTTCCCGTCTTCATTTGTTTGAGCACCGCCCAGAGCACCCGCAATTTGCTCATCTCTTTTACAATGATGATATCTAAAAGCCCATCATTGAGACTTGCTTTGGGAGCTATAGTGAAGTTGTTTCCAAACTGGTTTCCATTAGCGATAGAAATAAAAAAGGCATTCATCTTTAGCGTTGTATCATTCACTTCAACCTCGAAAGCGTAAGGAATAGCTGACAGGAAATTTTTGATTGATTGCCTTACATAATTTAGTAACCCTCGCTTTTTTTGCAGCGAAAAATCATGGGCTACCTTCGCATCAAAGCCAATACCGGATAGCATACAGCTTACTTTGCCATTGATGTAGAATGCGTCAACACATGAAGACTTCCCATTAAATACGACTTCCAACGCCTTGTCGATATTCGACGAAATTTTTGCCGCAAAGGCCAGCCCATTGCCTGATCCCATGGGAATGATTCCAAAATTTACACGAGAATTCAACATCGACGCAATAATTGGATTCAGACTGCCATCACCACCGCATACAATGATGTCAGTGACCGAATCTTCCTGAACTTTATCTCTCAAAAAGGTATAATCTCCATCCTTTGCGGTAAACAGAATTTCAAAACCGACCTGCTGCTCATTGCATTTTTGAATGATCTTCTTTTCAAGTTTCAATTTGTCTTTCGTACCTGAAACCGGATTGATAAAAAATAAAAATTTTCGGATCATGACATTCAATTTCTGCAGGCGATTGTTCTTCAAAGACCAACATTTCTTTGCTTTGCTTCATCCATCTCGAATCGGCGTCTGTCAGGGATTCACTTCATTCAAAGTCTGCCACAACAGATCTTTCAATTCAACCAAACCCTGGTTCGTAATGGACGAAATAAAAAGATTAGGAATATGCCGGGGAAGATCTTTCTTAATTGCATCCTTGAGTTCATCATCAAGCATATCACTTTTGCTTATGGCGATGATGAACTTTTTATCAAGAAGTTCCGGATTGTACTCTCTCAGTTCATTGACCAACACTTCAAATTCACGTTTGTGATCAGGGCTGTCCGCGGGAATCAAAAAAAGCAAAACCGGGTTTCTTTCGATGTGTCTTAAAAAGCGATACCCCAGTCCTTTTCCTTCAGCCGCGCCTTCTATTATTCCCGGGAGATCTGCAACGCAAAAACTTTTCCCATCACGGTATTGAACCATTCCGAGCTGCGGAGTAAGCGTTGTAAAAGCGTAATCAGCGATCTTAGGTGTAGCGGCAGTTATGACGGAAAGAAGTGTGGATTTGCCGGCATTTGGGAAGCCCACCAGGCCAACGTCTGCAAGTACTTTCAGCTCCAAAACTTTCCAGGCTTCCTGGCCCGGTTCGCCGGGTTGCGAGTGGCGCGGCGCCTGGTTTGTTGGCGTTGCAAAATGAGAATTTCCAAGACCTCCCCTTCCACCGTGCATCCAGATTATTTCCTGGCCATCTTCCAAAATCTCGGCCTCAATGACTCCTGATTCTTCATCCCGGGCAATGGTTCCGAGCGGTACTTCTATATAAATGTCTTTTCCATTTTTTCCAGAGGAATTGTTCTTACTACCATTTTCTCCATTTTCAGCAAGAATATTTTTAAAATACCTAAGGTGCAAAAGCGTCCAAAGATTTTTGTTCCCTTGAAGGATGATGTGTGCTCCTCGTCCGCCATCTCCTCCATCCGGCCCACCAAATGCCGTAAGTTTATTGCGCATAAAATGAGTGCTTCCTGCACCTCCATGCCCGCTTCTGCAAAACACCCGGATCAGATCTATAAAATTTGTTTTTTCCATTGGAGGTAAAGTTCGGCAACTTTTTTCAGGAATATTTTTTGTAAAATGCACAAAAAGTATGACGAGGATATTTCCAATCTTTTATCTCTGCCTGTTTTTGGTAATGCACAACGACCAAAAATGGCAATACAGCAAATGGCCTGCCACCGTGCCTTACGGAAAAAATAAAGGAAATGTCGAAAAACCCCTCACAGAGTGAGCCCCTGGAAATAAGAAGCTACATTTATAAAGGCAAAACTGTCTATTATTCGCTATCCGCCTGTTGTGATAAATACAATATCGTGTTTGATAATAACTGTAATGTTTTAGGAGGTTTCACAGGAAGAGGTGATGGCAACATGATAGAATTTAAAGACGCTGCTAAAAATGAAAAGTTATCTGGGCCCAAAAAAGTGTTTGAGATTTTTATTGTGATCGTCCTAACTGGTCTAAGATAAAAGCAAATTTCAAAGCCGTTAGTTTTTGTCTCTCGTAACGCCCGGATTCGCCTCCATGGCCCGCTCCCATGTTTACCTTAAACAACACAGGATTATTTCCCCGGTTATTCTCACGGACTTTCGCAACCCATTTTGCAGGGGAGAAATAGGGAACCTGCGTGTCATTCAATCCGCCTGTGGCTAAGATTGCGGGGTATTTTGCCGGCCGCACATTGTCGAGCGGCGACCACGTGAGCAGATAATCATAATATTCTTTTTTATTTGGATCGCCCCACTGATCATACTCCAGCGTGGTGAGCGGCAAATCAGTATTATACATGTCTGTAATTACATCCATCCAGGGAACTTCTGCAATTATACCACGGAAGAGTTCGGGACGCATATTGGTGATGGCTCCCATCAGCATACCACCTGCGCTGCCTCCATTTGCAAATAATTTATTTGCGGAAGTATATTTTTCCTTTATCAAAAAGTCGGCAACATCAACAAAATCTGTAAATGTATTTTTCTTATGTAACAATCTTCCTTGCTCAAACCAGTTGCGGCCCATTTCCTGGCCTCCACGGATATGGGCTATCGCATAAGAAATGCCGCGATCCAGTAAACTGACAACGGCCGAATAAAAATAGGGATCCATACTATATCCGTACGAGCCATATGCATACAGTAGCAGGGGATTGTTCCCATCTTTTTTGAATTTATCAGTGCGGTACACAATAGAAACGGGCACTTTTGTTCCGTCTGTTGAAGTGGACCAAACCCTTTTGGTGGTATAAAGTGCAGGATTATAATTGCCAACCTTTTCCCGCTTCAGCAATTTTCTTTGACCGGTTTTTAGATTGTAGAAGTAGGTGCTTCCCGGCGTTTTAAGCGAGCTGAAATAATACCGGATGCTGTCTGAATTATAGTTATCTGTCGCCATATACATTTCGGCAACATAGTCCTCCTCTCCAAAATCAACCTTTCTCCATTGTTTGTTTCTCCTGTCGAATATTTTTATTTCCGGCAATCCATTTTCCTTCGTCTGAGCCAGGTAATAATTTTTCAACACTTCAGTATTTTCTAAAAAAACATTGTCATTGGCTGGAATCACATCCTTCCAGTTTTCCATGGATGGATTGTCTACCGGGGCAGTTACCAACCTGAAATTGGTCGCATCTTTATTTGTATAAATATGGAACTCGTTTCCTTCATAATAGGTTGTTGAGTATTCTACGTTGTCGGTGCGTGGTTGAATAAGAACAGGTCTTGCGTTTGCATCGCCCGGATCGAGATAGCGATCTTCTGAAGTGTTAGTGCTAATAGAATGAATGAAAATGTATTTTTCATTTTTTGACTTGGCCAGCTCAATGCTGTAGGTGCTGTCGTTTTCTGTGTAGATCTCTGTGTCAGTATCAATGCTGTTCCCGAGTCTATGCCTCATTACTTTAAACGGACGAACGGTGTGATCGTTCAACACATAATAAAAGGTCTTATTATCATTTGCCCATACAAAGTTTCCGGAAGTGTTATCAATAACATCGCCGAGCAAATTTCCAACAGACAAATTTTTGATAAATAAAGTTGAGCGACGGTCTCCGGAAGTGTCAGCGCCGTAAGCGAGAAGGTTATTATCCGGACTTACAGAATAACCGCGGACGAGGTAGATTTGATGAGATTTAGCTAATTCAGGAACATTTAAAACTATTTCTTCGCGGGCTGTTGTCGTTCTTTTTCTGCGTGTATAAAAAGGATATTGATTCCCTTCATCGAAACGCACAAAATACCAATAGCCATTCCTTTGCACAGGAAGCGACTCATCCCTTCCCGGAATACGGGATACAATTTCATTGTACAATTTCCTTTGCAAAGATTCGGTGTGCTTCATGTACTCGGTCACGTATTCGTTCTCCTGCTTTAAATGATTGATCACGTTAGAATCCTCCGGATTATTTAACCAGTAATAATCATCGGTCCGCTTATTGTCATGTTCACTGAAAATTTTTAATTGCTTTTTCGTAATTGGGGCAAGCATAGTTTGAGAGCAAAGACTCACATACATCATGCAGCAGACAAAGAACAGAAATATACTTTTCATTCGTTTTAGTTTAATGCTAATGAAATTAGATAAAATAATATTAGAAAATCGGATCGTGATCGCTGCTGTTCCATCGGCAACAAAAGGAACTTTTATTGTCGTAATGGTTTAATTTTACCAGTCAACAACGTTTATTTCCCAAACAAGTTTTTGGTTATATATTTTGAAATAGATAGACAATGAAGTTCCTGAATGTTATAATTAAATATCGACTCCTGTTGGGAGTTTTCTTTCTGCTACTGGCTATTGTGGTAAATATTGAGACAAGTTTCTGGCCATCGTTTATCCTATATTTAATCGCCGTTGTGCTAATTGTAGGTCACTTTCTTTTTGGCCCCATGAGATTAATACAAGGGTATATGGAAGCAGGCGATATGCAAGGTGCTCAGAAGGTTCTCGATTCCATTTGGTTTCCTGCGTTACTTATAAAACCGGTTCGTTCGGTCTATTTTACATTGAAGGGAAACCTTGCAATGGTAAATCAGGATTACGAAAGTGCTGAAGCACACATGAAAAAAAGCTTAAGCCTTGGAATGCCGATGAAAGAGGCAGAGGGTGCTAATAAACTTCAATTGGGAATGCTTGCAATGCAAAAGGGAAATATCCGGGAAGCAGAAAATTACATCCGGCAGGCAATTCGCTCCGGGCTACCCGATAAGGAAAACGAAGCTGCTGCTTATCTTCAATTATCATCTATTATGATCAACAAACGGGAGTTCCGTGCCGCCAAAGAATATTTCCGGAAGGTGAAAGCCTGCAAACCTACCACTCCCCAAATCGTTGACCAGGTAAAACAAATGGAAAAATACATTACCCGAATGCCGGGTTAGGTCTTATCCCTTCCATTTCTATTAACTTAATTTTACGGTAGAACTGAAATCTTTGATTGTCAAAAAATTTTTGAGATCAATAGTCCAATGGAGTAAGAAATTTTCTCTTGAAAGAAAGCATTTCATCAGGCACAGCATCGCATATCGCTTGCTTCAGCGCATCGACAATTCTCTTCTTTACAAAATGCCGATAGGTGACGAGACTGATTTCTCTCACCGGGACCTGTGGCTTGAAATGCCTGACGTTTTTCATGTCTTTTGCAGTTAACTCTTTCAGTGCAAGTTCCGGGAGAATGGTAATGCCATTATTCATGTCTACCATTTTTTTAAGTGTCTGGATGCTTCCGGCTTCATACTCAAGATTGCTTTTATCAAGATCCTTCTTTCTAAGTTTACAAAGGTTTAGAACTTGTGAGCGAAGGCAGTGGCCTTCCTCGAGCAACCACAAATGATTTGTATCGATATCATCCTGCAGCAAAAATTTTTTCTTCATCAGCTTTTCATCAGGCGACGCATACACTACAAATTCTTCATAGTACAAAGGCATTTCATTGAGCGATTCGTTGTTGAGCGGAGTGGCCAGAATACCCGCATCGAGTTGATGGTGCTTAAGTTTGTCAATGATCTGTTGCGTAGTGAGTTCGGCAATCTTAATTTTCAGCATCGGATATTTCTTCAGGAAAGAGCTAAGAAAAAGAGGCAGGAGATAGGGAGCAACTGTTGGAATGATTCCGATTCTAATTTCTCCCTGGATTTGTCCTTTCATTTCTTCTACCAATACCTTCATCCTCATCGCCTCTTCCAGGATTACTTTAGCCTGCTTTAAAATTGCTTCTCCTGCCTGCGTAGGCACTACAGGTTGTTTGGTCCTGTCAAAAATTTTCACGTCAAGCTCTGACTCAAGCTTTTGAATCATCATACTAAGTGTAGGCTGTGTTACACAACAATCTTCTGCGGCTTTGCCGAAATGCCTGTGCGTATCAACCGCCAGGATGTATTTTAAATGATGGATATTCATTCATAGTCTTTATCTATGTAAAGATAAATATTATTGATTTGATTTATCAGGACTCTTTATCCATCTTTGCAACCTCAATTGATTCTTGCAAAAATTTCTAACGATTGGGCGGCGGGCAGAATATGCGTTGACTAAGAGAGACACCCATGAAGTTGGTATTATTAAGATATCAAATTCGAATATGAAAACTAAAAAATGGAGCAGCCGCGAGGCTGCTTTTTTTGCATGAGAACATTCGACGATTTTGCACGAAAACAATTGGAGAATAAAAGTTCGTAAAACATTTATGTACATTCGTCTTTCTTGCAAATTCAAAGGATGAAGGAACGTTTTTATTCGTTAGATGTTTTTCGTGGAGCTACTGTTTGCCTGATGATATTGGTGAACAATCCAGGAAGCTGGGATCACATTTATGCGCCATTGGATCATTCGCTGTGGCATGGAGTCACTCCTACGGATCTCGTTTTTCCGTTTTTTCTGTTTGCTGTAGGCAATGCATTGGCATTCGTAATGCCGCGAATGGAGAAGGCGGGTGACAGCGCTTTTTTTAAGAAGATCATAAAGAGAACGTTTCTCATTTTTCTTATTGGTCTTTTCTTGAATTGGATGCCTTTCGTAAAATGGGAAGGAGCCCACCTGATTTTTAAACCATGGAGTTACATGAACTCAAATGGAGAATTAGCCGGAGTGCGGATTTTAGGAGTGTTACAACGCATCGCATTGGCATACTTTTTTGCATCCATCATTATCTATTTTTTGAAAATCCGGGGAGCCTTTGTCGCAGCCGGAGTTATTCTTCTCGGGTATTGGTTTTTGTGTGTTGCAGGAAATCCTGCAGACCCTTTCAGCCTTGGCGGTTGGTTTGGAACTAATATAGACAAGGCGATCCTCGGCGAAGCACATATGTACCATGGAGAAATTCGAAACGGCCATGCCATCGTTTTTGATCCCGAGGGATTTATGAGTTTGTTTGGTTCCATCGTGCAGGTAATATTTGGTTACCTGTGCGGCGACTACATTATTAAGAAAGGAAAAACTCCTGAAATGATAAA
>JBBSPT010000092.1:0-8533 GCA_038258515.1 Chitinophagales bacterium
AAAAATTATTTCGGATCAAATCTTATGGGACAAATTCTCAACTAACGGAGTACGGGCAGTGAATGATCTTTATTCCTGGACGGCCCATGCAGCCCGTTACATGGAAGTGATCCAGGATCTCTTTAAGAGCAAAAAGAGCAATGGCCCGGCTTTCACCAGTAAGACGGCTTATGGAAAAAGATTGACCAGGGCCAACCTGTTTATTATTTCCGACCTGGACGGAACATTGGTAGAAGGAAAAGATGCTGCTGGATTGGATGAATTGAAAGAATGGATCACGGAGCGCCGGAATAAAGTTGTCTTTGGTGTCGCTAGCGGGAGAAACAAGCAGATCACGGAGGAAGCTTTCTCTGTCTATAGCCTTCCCACTCCTGATATTTTGATCTGCTCTGCCGGATCGGAAATCTATTATACTGAAAAATTGATTCCTGACAACGGCTATGAAAGTCATATCGATTATCAATGGAAACGAAATGAAATCCAAACTGCGCTAAATAAATTTCATGGGATACGAATGCAGGATGCTGACGCCCAATGGAAGTTTAAACTTAGTTATTATGTAGATAAAAAATTCAATGAAGATGACCTGGCAGATCTATACAAGTTTCTTGATGACAATAAATTGAGAGCAAAAATATTATTGACAGAAAACAAATATCTTGACATTCTTCCATTCCGTGCCAGCAAAGGAAGCGCAGTGCGATACCTCAGTTACAAATGGAAAATTCCATTGCATAATTTTATCACGGCGGGCAATAGTGGTAATGATATTGACATGCTGAAAGGAAAAACAAAAGGAATTGTGGTGTCAAATTATAGTCCTGAATTAGAAGTGTTGAAAAAAAATAAGTCCATCTATTTCAGCAAACAGCCTCTCTCAAAAGGTGTGCTTGATGGAATCCATCATCATACGGCTGACATGGACGTGGAGGCGTTAAAATAAAATTGCTAAATTGTCCCGGAACAAATTCCATTTTGACTTCACATGGTATCAGGAAGAAAATAATTCTATCGAACGAATTCCAATACCTCGCTTTTTCCCGCTTCGATAGTAAAGTTTTTCAAAGGCCCAACTTCGCCGGTGATAATATTTTTTGTTTTTGAAAAACCATCAATTCGTTGCGAAAATCTTGAAACATCAACCACCATTGGTTTAGCAGCCGTGTTTGAAACGACCATCACAGTGCCATTAGCATCATACCGGAAATAAACATACAGTCCATCCTGAGGAATATATTGCATGAGCTCCCCTGTCTGTAAAGTTGTTGAATGCTTCCTGTAGTTAGCCAACTTTTGCAGATAGCTGAAAGCATTGTTTTCTTCCATCGATCTTCCTGATGCAAGAAATTTATCCTGTCCATCCCCGGCCCATCCTCCCGGAAAGTCCCGGCGCACTTCGGCATCACTTGGATTTTTAAAATTCTTCATCAGTATTTCTGTGCCATAATATATTTGAGGAATACCCCTCATGGTGAGCAGCCAGTTAATTCCCATTTTGAATTTTTCATAGTTTTCTCCGATTACCGAAAACACACGATCCATATCATGATTGTCAAGAAAGATGCAATTCATTTTCGGATTTTTGTAAAGGAGATCCTGCGCCAGCGCGATGTAAATTTTATTTACGCCATTCGTCCAGCCAAATATTTCATTCATTCCTGCGATCAACGCATTGCTTACGGGGAAATCCGTTACTCCTTCAAGGTTGTGCTTGAATGGTGCATCAATATTATTTTTTGTAAAGTACGCGCTGGCTGTAACGGTATTTGAAGTGACCTCTCCAAACACGGTGAGCCGGGGAAATTCTTCATGCAGTCTGTCATTAATTTTATTCAAAAATTTCTCATCATTGTACTTGTAAGTATCTACCCGCCACCCGTCGATGCCAAATTCTTCTGTGATCCAGATCGAATTCTGGATGATGTAGTTGGCCAAATAAGGATTGGATAGATTCAGATCTGCGAGATGCGGCACAAACCATCCATCCACCATAATTTTTTTATCGATGACCGCTGCATGTGGATCAATAAATATTTCTTCCCTGTGATTAGTTTCCTGGTATTGTGGCCACTGATTGATCCAATCTTTCATCGGCGGATCCATTGCGAACCAATGCTTTTCTCCGACATGATTATACACTGCATCCTGCACAATTTTCATCCCGTTTCTATGAGCTTCGTCCACCAAATCACGGTAGTCTTTTTCAGTGCCCAGTCTCTTATCTACCTGGTAGTGGTCGGTGATCCAATAACCATGATAGCCGCTCATATTGCCCGCAGCCTCAGTTTCAAGCGGCATGTCGTTAAGCATAACAGGCGTACACCAAAGAGAAGTAACACCAAGGTCTTTCAGATAGCCCAGATGATTTCTTATGCCCTGCAAATCTCCGCCATGCCGAAGCAAGGGTTGCGACCTGTCCATATTCGTATCTCTCAGATCACTAAATTTATCATTCGTGGGATCGCCATTAGAAAACCGGTCCGGCATCAGGAGATAAATTAAATCTTTGGAAGTCACTCCCTGTGCGTATTTGGTTCCATTGCCGCTTCTTCTGGCCTTTAGTTCGTATTCTATGTTGATGTCCTGCAGAAAAGGAAACGAAAATTTTACCGGCCTTGCATTACTATCTATGATAAGATCGAGAAATAAATAGTTTGAGTTTTCAACACGAATTATTTTCACTAAGTGAACACCTTTGGCCAGTTCAATGCCTTCAGGCCGCATTTTTATCGTCGGAAATTTATCGGTGATATTATTTCCATGCACTATAATTTCTAGCTTGTTCGACTTCATTCCTACCCACCAATTTGTCGGATAGCATTTAATATTTTCCTGTTGAGGAAAAACAGAAATAAAAAACGAAAAATTTAGAATTAAAAACAGGATAGCCTTTTTCATAAAAGAAATTTAGTTCTCAAATCCGAACCGGTAAAAATTTTTAGAATAACATTCTATTGACCGTCGCATGAAATCCGTTTTTAGAAAATAGCGAATCCATAAAATTCTAAAAGGGTGCAATAATTAAAGCAGAAAATTTATCATCAAAAAAAAAGTAGATCCTATCCCTCCACCAATTCATATTTCATCACATCAGGTGTTTTTGTATCTGTGTCTTGCACGATAAAATTCAGAAGCCCTCCAATGATCATCGAAACGCCTCCAATGATCAATGCATATATCGCATGTTCATTAAAAAAATATTTTAAAAGGAGACCTAACAGTGACGCAGCAATGATCTGCGGAATGACGATAAAGAAATTGAAGACACCCATATAAAAGCCCATCCGGGCAGCGGGCAAGGCTCCGGCAAGGATTGCATAAGGAATTGTAAGTGTTGATGCCCACGCTAGTCCCACTCCAATCATCGGAAGGAGCAATAAATTTTGAGAAGTGATGAAGAACATCGAAATAAAAGAAATGCCACCGATCACAAGGCACAGCATGTGGGTGTATCTTCTCGTTATTCTGTTGGCAAGTGCCGGAAGCAGGAATGCGATGATGGCTGAAACTCCATTGTAAACCATAAACATCACTCCCACCCAGTCTCCTGCATCCTGGAATGCCTTTGAAGCAGAATCTGCAGTGCCAAAAGCATTCTGTGCAACAGCCGGAGTAGTGTAAATCCACATGGCAAAAAATGCAACCCAGGTAAAGAACTGAACGATTGCGAGTTGCTTCATTGTCCGCGGCATGCTCATAATTCCTTTCGAAATTTGCGATAGCGCCTTAAGCATTCCACTCGATGTGGACTTCTCTTCCTGCCACGCTTTCATATCTTCCGGAGGATGTTCATTCGTCGTAATCACCGTCCAGACGACAGAAAGAAAATAGACAATCGCACCGATGTAAAAAGAATATTTTACTGAATCCCCTACCACGCCGGGCGCTGCCGTATTGCTGACATGAAAAACATTCGTAAAAAGATAAGGCAGTAAAGAGGCTATCACCGCCCCTAACCCGATAAAAAAAGTTTGTGTGGCGAAGCCGGTGGTCCTTTGCGACGATGGTAGCTTATCTCCGACAAAAGCACGGAAGGGCTCCATAGAAATATTGATCGAAGCATCCAATACCCACAATAAAGTTGCAGCCATCCATAGCATTGTTGACTGTGGCATCAGGAACAAAGCAATCGCAGAGAGCACGGCTCCGATAAAAAAAAATGGTCTTCTTCTACCCCACTTCGGATGCCATGTTCTATCGCTTAGGTAACCAATTATTGGCTGTACCAGCAATCCTGTGACAGGCGCTGCTATCCATAAAAAACCAATCTTATCTATTTCGGCGCCAAGAGTCTGAAAGATGCGGGAGACGTTTGCGTTTTGCAGCGCAAATCCAAATTGAATTCCGAAAAATCCGAAATTCATATTTAAGATCTGTCCGAATGTGAGGCGTTGCCCCGGCAGACTCAATTTTGATATCATACATAAGCGGTTTGGTAAAACGGCGGTAAAAAATTACACCTGGATAATAATATTAGAGCGTCAAGGAACGAATTGAAAATCGATAGCAAACTCCTCAGCATTTCCGAATCATCGCAAGCAGTATTTGAAAACGCGTTACAATAATTCAACCGTATATTGACAACCTCAAAAAATTGACCGGTGATACATTAAGGTCTATAGAGTGAAACCATCGGGAACTACCGCGCCTTTTTTCACCACCACGATTCCGTCTTTCACCGTGTACAACGCATGATCACCGTTGGGCAGATGACTTCCACCATTGATTCTCACGTTATTTCCAATACGGCAATTCTTATCCACTATTGCATTATTGATGTAGCAGTTATCGCCGATGCCGAGTTTAGGTAAACCCCGTTCTGCCGCATACCCCATCTCTTCCAGAGTTTCATAAAAGTCACTGCCCATCAGGTAACAATTTGTAATTTGAGAGCCATTGCCGATCCTGGTCCGGATCCCGATAACACATCTTTCCACACGCTCAGCAAGAATTATACATCCATCAGCGGCTAATGTATTCAGCATCGTCGATCCGCTGATTTTGGCAGGAGGCAGCATCCGGGCACGACTGTAAACTCGTTTTGAGTTATCAAAGAAATTAAACTCAGGGACTTCCTTCGTGAGAGAGAGATTCGCTTCAAAAAAT
Source organism: Chitinophagales bacterium (assembly GCA_038258515.1). Taxonomy (GTDB): domain Bacteria; phylum Bacteroidota; class Bacteroidia; order Chitinophagales; family Chitinophagaceae; genus Ginsengibacter. The sequence goes on from JBBSPT010000092.1 coordinate 5,107, forward strand.
GATGAAATATTTCCGATGTCAGTCCAGTACCCTTCGTATTGATAACTGTTCACTTTAAAGTCGCCGATTGAAGAAGGGATGATTTCTTTACCGAAGTCCGTTGCATCTTTGTTCCTCGCCGTCAGCATATCAAGAAGCACTTCCTTCCTGAACAAATAGATCCCCATTGAAGCCAGATAATTTCTGCCGAGCCCCTGCATTGTTGGACCGGTGTCGCTGACCCAATCCGGTAATTTATCATAGCCGGGTTTCTCTATAAAAGAAGTAATTTTTTGATTTTCGTCTGACTTTAATATTCCGAATTCCGTTGCTTCTTTCTCAGTAACCGGAATCGTAGCGATGGTAATATCGGACCCATTCTTTTCGTGAGTACGAAACATACTTCCGAAATCCATTTGATAGAGTTGATCGCCGGACAGTATCAGCACATGATCAAATTCATTATTTTCAAGATGCCTCAGACACTGGCGTACCGCATCTGCAGTTCCCTGGAACCACTGCGGATTATCGGGAGTTTGCTCTGCTGCCATGATATCCACAAAGCCGCTGCTGAACTGGCTAAACTGGTATGTGTTTTTGATGTGTTTATTCAGCGAAGCTGAGTTGTATTGCGTTAGAACATAGATCCTGTTGATATTCGAATTAATGCAGTTCGATATAGGAATATCTACCAGCCTGTACTTTCCTGCAATGGGCACAGCAGGCTTGCTCCGGTTTGCTGTAAGCGGATAAAGACGGGTGCCGGCACCACCGCCGAGAATTACTGCTACTAATGATTTACTGATCCACATATATTTATTTTTTGGGTTAAAGATTTCTAGAATTTAAAAACCAAATGAGTTAAAAGGCAATTCGTTTTTTTAAGGTACAAACAATTCGTTCAGCTACCAATTTAACTAAATCCTTGAGAATGGCGCTCGTTTTTACATTGATCCATTAGGGATGAAAAGAATAAATTTATTGCTCACAAATTGTATAACTGGATATACATTTCTGCGCTTTTTTCCCAGCTATTATTTATTTGCATGATTTGCTCCCTGATATTATTGAACTTTTCCGTTTGATCATACAATTCAAGCGCACGATGTACGGAGTTGCAAATATCCCCGACTGTCGCAGTTTCAAAAGTTATACCGAAACCCCCCTCATCGCCGAAATCCTTGACGGTGTCCTTCAGGCCGCCAGTATTTCTCACCATCGGCACGGTTCCGTATCTCAATGCATACATCTGATTCAATCCGCACGGCTCCACCCTGCTCGGCATCAGCAAAAAATCAGCGCCTGCATACATTTGATGGCTCAGTTTTTCATTGTATCCGATCATAGAATTATAATATCCAAAAAGTGGTCCTTTCAAATTTTCTAACTCGCTTTCGATATTTTTTTCTCCACTTCCAAGCACCAAAAAATTCATCCGCCCTTCCATATAATAGATAGAATCAGCGATTGCAGCCGGCAACAGATCAGCAGCTTTTTCCCCGACGAGTCTCCCGATAAAAACAATGAGCGGTTTAGTATCGTCAAGATTAAACTGATCGCACAATACTTTTTTGTTGAGCGCTTTTTTGATTTTAAAATCTTCGAGATTAAAATTTTCTTCAAGGTAAGAGTCAGTTTCCGGATCCCAGACTTCAGTATCGATTCCATTTAAAATGCCATAGCATTTTCCCTTTTCATATTCAAACAATGGCTCAAGGCCGTTGGCATTGTGTCTCAGCTCCTGGAGATAGCCAGGACTTACTGTATTAACTTTGGAGGCACACCTGATGCCACAGGCGAGGGGATTGATTGCATCGCCCCATTCAAGCAATCCTGTTTTGTAATCATCCCATTCGGGAATGTAGGATGACTTATCCCAGCCCATCCATCCCTGGTACTCTGCATTGTGAATCGTAAGCACTGTCTTCACGTGCGACAAGTGACGATATGCATAACAGTGCTGCATCATGAAAGGAATCAATGCCGTATGGTAATCATGCACATGGACCACATCAGGACGATGATTCCATTGGCTGATCCAGTCAACTACTGCGACCTGGAAGGCTACGAACCGCATAGTATCGTCCGCATAACCATAAATTTTTTCCCTGTCGAGCAGACCGTAAATATCTACGAGATACAAATCAAAACCGATGGAATTATTTGTTTCTTTTATAACTGTGTAGTCAAACCAGTAATTTGAAATTCCAAAGGCGCCTTTGTGTACCACATCAAAACCATGTTCATACAAAAATTTTGTGCGATACATTGGCATCACAACTTTGGCAATGTGGCCAAGCTTGTTTTGGTATTTTGGCAGCGCCCCTACAACGTCGCCAAGGCCGCCAGCTTTGGCGACGGGGTAACTCTCTGCGCTCACGTGAATTATTTCCATATGCCTTGAAATTATTTCAAATTAAGCATCATTTTCCTATTAAAAAATTATTAATGAAAAATGAATACCTTGAAAAAATTCATCTACTTTCAACGAAAAAAATACGATGGCCACACCGATAATGAACATGCCTAAACCGAGGCCGACAAGTGGAAAACTTATTCCTACAAACTACGGTGCATTAAGCACGCTTGTTGTTGTTTTCTTCTTTTGGGGTTTCATCGCTGCAGGCAACAGTGTGTTCATTCCATTTTGTAAACACTATTTTCAACTTGACCAGTTTCAAAGTCAGCTAATAGATTTTGCTTTCTACCTGGCATATTATATCGGAGCACTTGCGTTGTTTGCTTTTGGCGCTTTTGGAGGAAAAGATCTTGTGGCAAAATGGGGTTATAAAAAAAGTATTGTGTATGGCCTTTTATTCTCGGCGCTTGGAGCAGTCGCTATGATCATTGCCGTAAATGCTGATACTTTTACCGGAATGCTTGTTGGTCTTTTTATTGTTGCCCTTGGGTTTTCGCTTCAGCAAACAGCCGCACAACCTTTCGCAATATTAATGGGAGATCCATCTACGGGCACAAGCCGCGTAAATCTCGGCGGTGGTGTCAATTCATTTGGAACAATGATTGGCCCCCTTATAGTAGCGTTTGCATTGTTTGGAACTACGGCTACCATTACTGATGATCAGATTGCAGGATTGGGATTAGGAAAAGTTATAATCCTATACACCTGCGTGGGAATTCTATTTATTGCCGCTGCCGCATTATTTTATTTTTCAAAGAAGGTGCCCGCAGGAACTTCAACTGAAAAAACAGAAAAAGCAAATAAAGCTCTCTTTACTTTATTGATAATGACGGGCCTTCTGATCATCATGTTCGTCCCCGTTTTTAACAGCTATAAAGCGCAGCCCGTGACCTTGAGTGCTTTGGAGCAGCATGAGCTTGAGACTTTCAGGATGCAATGGTTGTTTGGAGCTTTTGCTGTGGTAGTGATAAGTTTACTGGTTGCAAATATGAGCGCACGCAAAAATCCCGAAGGATGGGGAGCAATGAA
>JBBSPT010000093.1:0-8528 GCA_038258515.1 Chitinophagales bacterium
AAATAGCCGTACAAGGATTTCTGTTAAACACACTGAATCCTGCAGTGATAGCCTTTTGGCTTACTACTGCTACCGCTATAGCTGTCACTCATACTACCAGGGAGAGAATAATAATTTTTTCAACGACACTTATACTTAACATGACGGCCGATGTTGCCAAGGTAACTTTGGCGGGCAAATTGCGTTCAAAATTAACTGTAAAAAATATCCGGCTGATCAACAAGATTTCGGGTCTGATCCTGATCGTGTTCGGCACAGTTCTTTTAGCCGGCGTTTTCTTTCTAATTAAAAGACACCAGGTCTGATGAGGCTGCTTTTCATTTGTCTGTTCTTCTCCCTAACGAATACTTCGGGGGCGCAATCTTCTGATATGCTCGTATTGAAGAAAAAAGGAAAGACAGTTGACAGGTTTTTCGCGGGAAATGAAATTAGTTTTTCCACCGGCCCGGTATATTACGACGGCGTAATTTCGTCCATCGATAGAGATACAATTTTTTTAACTCAGTATGATATCCGGCAGATACCTACGACACTTGGTGTGTATTATATCGATACAGTTGCAACTTATCACAGTGCAATCTGCTATAGAGATATTGTGGCTCTAAACAAAAAGCATGACAAAAGTTTCAACTGGTCCGGGTCTGGCGCCGCGCTGTTTGGGGGTGGGACGCTTCTCACAGCTTTCGGTCTCGGCTCCTGGCTGTTTGCAAAGCCCGATACAAGATATTATGCCAGTCCATATCTTGTAGGTGCATCGGCATTACTTGGAACAGCCGGCTACTTCCTGATGCGGGCTGGATCCGGGGGAATCGTTATCGGTAAAAAATATTCATTGGAATACATAGCCGTGAAATAAGTGCGTGAAAGAAAAAAGAAAACACCATACCAGCTTCTTCCCGAAAATCGTCCGGCTACTATCAAAATCCATTCTATACGGCTTCCTGCTTTCTATTTTGTATATCATCGTTTGCAAATGGATTAATCCCCCCATTACCATAACCCAGTTCGTAAGCCTTATCAGCGGAGATGGATTGAAAAGAGATTATGTAGATACAAAAGAAATGAGTGATAATATAAAGTTAGCGGTACTTGCCGGAGAAGACCAGCTTTTCCCGGACCATAATGGTTTTGATTTCAAGAGCATTCAAAAAGCAATGAAACACAATCAGAAAAGTAAATCTTTGCGCGGCGCCAGCACAATTAGCCAGCAGGTTGCTAAAAACGTTTTTCTATGGCAGCATGGGGGTTATTTCCGGAAAGGGTTAGAAGTCTATTTCACTTTCATGATTGAAAATTTATGGAACAAAAAGCGAATTCTTGAAATGTATTTAAATGTTGCTGAAACAGGCAAAGGAATTTTCGGAGTAGAAGCTGCCGCTAAATATTATTTCCACAAATCTGCTAAGAACTTATCTGCTAAGGAATCTGCAATGATCGCTGCTTGTCTCCCGAACCCGACGGCTTATACAATTCGTCCCTTATCCAAACGCGTAGCATATCGTTATCCCTGGATTTTGCGGCAAATGAATGGACTCAGAACTGATCCTGACATCCGTGCTCTTTTGAAATAAAAAATTATTTTTTTGTTAAAAGGGATTCTGAAGATGATCGATAAAATTAACAGCCTTCCGGAATCTCTCTCCATAGTCTCCATTTATCGTTGTCCATGGCACCGACTGATTTTCCAGTATGTTTTTGTAATAGTGAAATAATTTTTGTCTTGTTTTTTCCTCGGGGTATTCTCTTAAAGCATCAGGAATCCATTCCAGGTCGACATCGCAAAGCAGGTAACCATCATACTTCCTCTCCGCGATGCGATTCAAAATCCACGTATAGCAATTATTAAAAACAAACTCGCACCAAACCTTCATCACGTACATATCAGTATCAATAAACAATTTATTTCCTCGAAATCCGAACCCATCATTTTGTTTCAAAGGCCGGCTAACGCTTTCCTGATTAGAATTTGTTGATAATGCTGTCAATGCACTGTTTTCTAAATCAATCTGACCCTTAGCAATCGTAAGAAGATTTTTGTAAGTGTAACTGGTGCCTTTTTTTAAGAGATATTCCCTTGCATATTCAGGAACCCATGAGGTATTATAATGTTCCGCGAGGCTTTTACACAGTGTGCTTTTCCCTGTTGATTCAGGACCAATTACAACGATCTTTCTTATTTCTTCCATTACGGAATAGTTTGTTGTTCTCCCTGGTTTTTGTTTACTCTCTTTATCCATTCATGCAGGCCCCAGAATGCCATCACGAGGAGAATTAAATAATAGATGCTGGAGAAAACATAATGTTTTACAAAGTACAATGGTATCGACGCAATGTTCGTTGCAATCCACCAATACCAACTTTCAATTTTTTTCCGTGCCATGAGCCACATTCCAGTAAAAGCTGTGGAACTGGCAAAGGCATCAGCCCAGGGAATGGCTCCGGGAGCAAAATCTTTTTTGAGATAAGTTAGCCCGAGAAATATGGCGATATAGGAAAGAAGAAAAAAGACTAATTGCTGAATCCATTCTTTTTTAGACGACCATGTAATTAAGACAATCCGCTCTTGCTGTTCATCTCTTTTTGACCACAACACCCAGCCGTAAATATTCATTATAGTGTAATAAAAATTTACAGATGCCTCTCCAAAAAGACTTCCCCTGATGCTTATATAGACATAAGCGATAGTGTTAATCAATCCGACCGGGTAAACTAAAATATTTTCCTTTCTGCTGTACCATACACTTACTATCCCAAAGATCACAGCTATATATTCCAGCAATGTAGTGTGAAGAACGTCTTTTAGAAACTGCTGATAAATTTCGGAAAAGCTCAAATGGGAGAGTTGTGCATCAAAAGTAATTACAATAAGACCGACACACCTTGTATAAAAACAAAAAAGAAAGCCGCACGACTTCCTTTTTTGTAAATGTTTAAAATATTTTTACTCAGCTTCAGCTACAACTTCCCTTACCTCTGGTATCATGCGCTTCATCATTCCTTCTATTCCTGCTTTCAGCGTTATCATAGAGGAGGGACAACCGCTGCAACTTCCCTGCAACATAAGGTTCACCCTACCGTCTTCGTAGCTCCTGAATTGAATTGCTCCTCCATCCATCTCCACGGCGGGCTTCACATAATTTTCAAGTAATTCTTTGATGCGCTTTACAATATCATCATCATCCGCACTTATCACATTGCTGCTCTCCGATTTCATGGATGCGATTTCTTCTTCATTCACAACAGGTTTCCCCTCCTCCATGTATTGTTTCAGAAATTGCTTGATTGAAGGAATAATACTTTGCCAATCGTCTGTGTCTGGTGTCTTCGTAAGGGTAACAAAGTTGCTCGCTATAAATATTGATTTAATAAAAGGGAAAGTAAACAACTCCATAGCAAGTGGCGATACGGAGGCGCCTGATTCATCCTGGAAGTCTATGCTTTTTCCCGGGTATAATAATTTGTTGGCCACAAACTTCATGGTCTCGGGGTTCGGTGTCATTTCCGTATAAATACTGATAACGGGATTTCCTGTCTTAATCATATTGGTAAATTGAGAGAACAAATTTACTAAGAATATTCTTTGGGATGGCCCCGGGAATGTTAACCCCTTATTAGAATTAATATTTTTCCCTGTTTCGGAAACCAGCAACAACATCAGTCCACAATCATGAGCCTTGCATAGTTCAGCATTATCTTTTTCTCTCCGTTATGTTCGAACTTGACGGTCGCTATCGGATTATGAGCGGCGCCCTCCATTTTTATCACTTCGCCAAAACCGAATTTTTGATGTTCAATTTTTTGTCCTGGTGTTAGCTGGCTTGTATCACTTGGCGCAAAACCGGGCGTCGGAACGTGTTCTTTTATTTTTATGACGGGATTTGCACTGATGTAAGATGGCTTTACCTTTGCCGTTGTATTCGGTGTTTTAGCAAAATGACCATTATCATTATTGTATCCGCGAACATTTTGCCGGTCAAACGGATTCCAAAGGTTATTTTGATTGTTTTTCATATTACCGCCTGCAAAAGAACGGTCGAGTCTTTCCTCAGGAAGCTCATCGATGAAGCGACTCGGGTCGTTCTGGGTGAGATTGCCAAAACGATAGCGGGTATTAGCATAAGTTAACCAAAGCAGCTTTTTCGCTCTCGTGATTGCTACATAAAAAAGACGCCTTTCTTCCTCGAGCTCCTCCCGTGTGTTGATCGCCATAGAATTCGGGAAAAGAGTTTCTTCCAATCCTCCTACGAACACTAAGGGAAACTCCAGTCCTTTGGCGGCGTGAATGGTCATCAGTTTCACAACATCACTTTCGCCCTTGTTTTCATCTGCATCAGTCAGCAATGTTATCTGCTGAAGATAGCTGCCAAGACTCTTATCAAGCAACTCACCGTCTTCTGTTGGTGTTTCTGTAAACTCTTTGATTGAGTTTAAAAGTTCCTGGATGTTCTCGTACCTGGCAAGTCCCTCGTTACTTTTATCAGTAAATAATTCTTTAACGATACCTGTATGTTTTCCAACCAGGATAGCAAGGTCATAAGCATTCTTTTTTTGCAATTCACTCTGGAACATTTTTATGGTCACAACAAAATTATTCAAGGCCTCAAGCGTGTTTGCCCGAAAACCAAATTCCGCAGCTCTCTCTATAACCTGCCAAACTAAAATGTTGTTTTGATTGGCGTACAACACCGCCTTCTCGATTGTTGTTTTCCCAATCCCCCTCGCAGGAAAATTTATAATTCTTTTCAAAGCCTCCTCATCGCCAGGATTAAGAATTACCCGGAGATATGATAAAAAATCCTTGATCTCCTTTCGCTGGTAGAAGCTGATTCCCCCGTAAATTCTGTAAGGTATATTCATTCGCCTCAGGCTTTCTTCAAAGCTCCGGCTCTGAGCGTTTGTCCGGTATAGAATCGCGATATCGTTGTTTAAAAAATGATTTCTCAACTTTTGCTCCTGGATGGCATCCGCAACATATTTGCCTTCATCGTTGTCAGTGGCAGTGCGCACCAATCTTATTTTTTCACCTTCGCCATTGCTGGTCCATAATTTTTTTGGAAGTTGACCTTTGTTATTTGCAATCACATTGTTTGCAACGTGCAGGATGCTTTGAGAGCTTCGGTAATTTTGTTCCAGCATCACCACTTTCACTTCATCATAGTCCTTTTGAAATTGTAAAATATTTTCAATAGTCGCTCCCCGAAAACTGTAAATGCTTTGGGCGTCGTCGCCCACAACAGCAACGTTTTCATGCATAGCACCCAGCAATTTTATTATTTGATATTGAGAAGTATTTGTATCCTGATATTCGTCGATCATGATGTATTTGAACTTCCGCTGGTATTTACTCAAGCTTTCGGGGTGAGTGCTAAGTAACAGGTAAAACTTAAGCAACAAATCATCAAAGTCCATTGCCCCATTCTTGAAGCAGCGTTTGCAATAGGCCTGGTAGATCTGCGCAATCATCGGCCTGTTCGAACGCATATCCTCCTGCTGTATCCCGTAATCATTGGCATATTCTTCCGGTGTAATCAGGCTGTTTTTTGCACCCGAAATTCTATTATAAACAGTAGAAGGTTTATAATGTTTGTCATCAAGATTCAATTCATTGATTACGGTTTTCACCACGCTCTTTGAATCTTCGGTATCATAAATTGTAAAGTTGCGGGGATATCCAAGCTTGTCCGCTTCGGCTCTTAAAATTCTTGCGAAAACAGAATGGAAGGTGCCGATATAGAGGTTACGTGCTTCATTATTTCCCAAAATCTTCTCTACTCTTTGTTTCATCTCTGCCGCAGCCTTGTTAGTGAAAGTGAGTGCCAGAATATTAAAAGCATCTATTCCGGTAGCCAGCAGGTGCGCAATTCTCGTGGTGAGAACTTTTGTTTTTCCACTTCCCGCACCAGCCACAATCATTATGGGTCCATCTCTGTGTAAAACTGCCTCTCTCTGCGGTTCGTTCAAATCCTGTAAATAATTCTGCATCTGACAAAGTTACAAAACGACAAAGGTTTTCTGTTGCTGACATTGCTTCGATGTGCGAAATTCTTTCTCGATTTTGCTATGAAAAGTTTCTCATATCATCGCCTGATTTTAGCTTTTTCCGTTGCGGAAAATCCGTTCATCCTGATTTCTTCCTACCATAATCCGATCGGGCTTTTAATTCTTTCATGGGCTCATCTCCAGGCAACATGATTTCAGTTTACTTTTTTAATGTTTGAGGTGCGGCCTTAACTTTCCCTTAACCAAGCCCTTGCTGCCACTGAATTACCTCTGATAATAATTGCCGGCTCCGGAGCCGGAGCTACGTATAATTTTGAATAATATTTCGTAACCATAAATTAGAAAATATGAAAAAGATTGCTTTTATCTGCCTTGCAGCAACACTGACTATTTCTTCAGTTTCTGCGCTCCCACCCGTGAATGAAAAAGTTCTCACTGTGTTCAAGACGTCTTTTCCTGAAATAAGAAAGACCACGTGGAATGAAAACAAAGATTTCTATTCGGTTATTTTTGTTGACACAGACGGTTCAAAGTGCAGTATTGACTATGACCCTGAAGGAAATATTTTATCCTCTACCCGTTATTATTCCGAAGAAAATCTGTCACCATTTATTCGGGGAAAAGTAAAAGAGAAATTTCCTGGTAAAAAGATATTTGGTATTACAGAATACTCTTCGGGAGATGAGTTCACATACCACCTGTCTTTGCAAGATGAAAATAACTGGTACAATGTTAAGTGCGACGCTACAGGGCACGCAAGGCTGGAAAAGAAACTCACTAAAGCAGAAAGCAAATAATAATAGAAATAACTGCGAAAAAATCATAACAAAAAAGACGGCCTTTCTGGGCCGTCTTTTTTGTTATGCATTCATTTCTGCTAGAAAAATTTACTCCTGTAATCTTTAATTTTTGCCTTCTTCTTTAATGAATTAAAAGACTCCCCGGCTGCATTTTGTTTCATTTGGTTTTCTTCATTCAGAAGTACGGCATCTTCCATCTCAGGAGACGTTGCTGTTTTCTTAGAAATACTATTTACTTTAATCACAAATACAGCAGTGTTGCCTGGAATTGGTGGCGATACTTTTGTTTGGTAACTTTTATTAAATGCTGCACCGGCAACTTTTGGCTCGCTTCCGATACCATTAATGATCTGGGCATCGAATGTTACCGTAGAATCTGTTCCCGTATTTAATACTTGCTGATTGTATGCTGCGGCGGCGGCATCAAGCGTTGCAGGATTGTTCAATTTCTTTTTTATCTCGTCCGCCTTTTTGATATTTCTCACGGTTTGCTCCACCAGGGGACGGGCTGTATTTACATCGGGCACACCTTCATTTACTTTTTGCTCAACCATCGCAACAACGAACTGGTCTTTTAAAGAAAAGGGTTCGGAAACATCGCCCTCTTTAGCATCAAAAGCCCATTTGATAATTTGCCTCGCGTCCTGGAGCCCGCCAAGTTGGAAATCATTCTCTTTTATAACAGCCGGAAATGTGATTTTATTCAAGCCGTTTTGCGAAATGTATTTGTTAAAATCCTGCTTGTTCCGGGCCTGGCCTGCGAGTTTTGTAGCTGCTGCATTCGCAGCATTAATGGTTTCATCGCTTGGTGCGATTTCCTTTGCCATGTAAGCAATCTTGTAGGCTGGTTCAAAATCCTTTTTTTCAAGGATCTCGATATAATGCCAGCCAAACTGTGTCTGAACAACTTTTCTAGTCTCCCCTTTCTCATTCAATAAGAAATCGGCAAATTCTTTTGCAAAGTTTTCGGACTCGATTGTTGAGAGGTCGAAAGTCATAACACCGTTATCCTTCTTTGCAACTTCATCAGTAGAATATTTTTCAGAGAGAGCATTGAAATCCGCGCCATTTGCAATCGCGGTTGCTATGCTATCTGCAATTCTATGAGCAGTGCTGTCAGGCATAATTTGCTGGCCGGTTTGAGGATCAGCAGTACCAAGGAGAATATGTCTCGACTTAATACTGTCGGGCAAAATCTTCGTATCTATTTTCTTGGCAAGAGAATAATTGTTGCCTTCAATGTATGGACCATACACGCCGCCGTCAGGCAAAGCTATGATCGAATCTTTATCGGGGACCTGCAGTTTTGACTTCGTCGTATAGCCGTTGAAAAATGAAATATTTGAAGCGTTTCTTCCCAGGAAGGCCCGTGCATTTGAATCAGAAGCGAACATAGGCTTTAACTCCTCCAGCGATTGCTCAATACGCATACTGTCCTGTTTACTTGCTGTTGCACTGAAAGTAACATATGAAATCTTGCGTCCTCCTTCGTCCTCGTATCGCTTTTTGTTTTTATCAAGATAAGATTTTATGTCACTATCACTGACGTTTATAGAACTGTCGGAGATAACTGTATATGGAACCGAAACATAGGAGATTGATGCAAACTCATTTCTTTGCTCCTGCATTTGTTTTGACAGCCATTTTGGGATGTAGACACTTGCAGAAATTAAAGAGGTATATTTATTATAAAGGCTATTGAGCCTCATCGGTTGTATTACCTGTGCG
>JBBSPT010000094.1:0-8510 GCA_038258515.1 Chitinophagales bacterium
ACGCCCTCTGAATAATTGAAGTTTTTGAAAGATGCATCACCTGCTCCATCACATTGAGCTCAACAAGCCTGTCCGCACGTTGCTCTTCATTGTCTATGGCATTCAGTTCGTCCCGGTGCAGCCGGTAAACATCCTTGATATATCTCAGCCACATGTTCAAAATGTACTTAAAATCATGGTTGGTCATGGCCGCTTTAATACCACCGCAGCCATAGTGCCCACAGATTATTACATGCTTTACCTTTAAATGATTGACCGCAAAATCGACAACGCTGAGCAGGTTCACATCGGTATGGACCACCATGTTGGCGACATTCCGGTGTACAAAAATTTCGCCCGGTTGTGTTCCCGTAATTTTATCGGCAGGTACACGACTATCGCTGCAGCCGATCCATAAGAATTCGGGAGTTTGTATTTTGGAAAGCCTGTTAAAAAAATCGGGATCTGAACTCAACTGGCTCTCCGCCCACTTTTTATTTTCCTTTAAAAGCTTTTCATATGCAGTCATCATAATTTGAAAATTTAATATAGTGAATTCAGAAAAGCCGTTAAAAAATTTTCTTTAGCGGCAATCTGAAGTTTAATGTGAAGCGATTTAAATACTGCGACGAAATTAAATTCTCATAATCGCAACTTACTAATTGAAACAAAGTGACGGTCATAATTGAAATGGAAATTTCTCCGCTGAAAATTTTTACATATTCAATCCTCCGCAAGTACTAATCACCTGCCCTGTTATATAGGAGCTCATATCGCTGGCAAGAAACAAGGTGACATCTGCAATTTCTGAACCTTGCCCAAAGCGTCCCAATGGAATATTATCCAGAAATGTTTTGGCTGCTTCCCCTTCTTTGAGATAGTGAGTCATATCAGTTTCTACAAATCCCGGAGCTATAGCGTTGCAGCGGATATTGCGACTACCGAGCTCGGCCGCGATCGACTTTGTGAAGCCGATAATTCCCGCTTTGCTGGCGGCATAGCTGCTCTGGCCTGCATTTCCGCGCATTCCAACTATCGAACTCATATTTATGATACTTCCTTTTTTAGCTTTCATCATCGGGCGGATAACCTGCTTCGTCATATTGAAAACACTTTTTAGATTGGTGGTTATCACTTCATCCCATTGCGATGTAGTCATTCGTAGCAGTAAGTTGTCCCGTGATATTCCAGCGTTGTTAACGCATACATCAACGGTTCCAAATTCCTTAATCACTTCGGCAACCATTTTCTCACAATCCTCAAACACTCCGGCATCACTTTTATAACCCTTCACTCTGAGTCCTGCGGATGCTGCTTTATCTACAACAGCCCTTGCTCTTTCATCATTGCTTACATAGGTGAAAGCCACGCTTGCCCCGCTTTCTGCGAACTTCAGGACAACAGCTTCACCAATTCCGCGGCTACCTCCGGTAACTATGGCAATCTTATTTTCTAATAATTTCATGTCCGTGCTATTTTATTGTTTTATGGTGTTTACAGAATGAAAGTTTTTTTCGGGGTTTTAGTTTTGTCACGGGTTGCAATTATCAGGCATTTACTAAGTTTATTTTTTTTATCTCTTCAATTAAGATTCTGTCATTGCTTAATCGTGGCACTTTGTGTTGGCCGCCGAGCTTCCCCTTACTTTTCAGCCATTCGTGGAATGTACCTGTTTTCAGAGCGGTGACTATTGGAAGCCGTAGCGCTATATCCCGGTGTCGTTTTGATTCGTAGTCACTGTTCAGCGATTTTAATCCTTTGTCTAATTCAATCGTAAATTCTTTTAAATCTGTTGGGAGAATATCAAACTCGATTAGCCATTCGTGAGCGCCATTTTCATTTTCGTTAAAGAACACCGGTGCTGCGGTATAGTCGCTGACGACTGAATTTGTTTTGGCGGATGCGATAGCGATTGCCTTATCAGAGTTGTCCACGATCACTTCTTCACCAAAGGCATTCATGTAGTGTTTCAACCTTCCGCTTACCTTAATTTTAAAAGGCCTCAAACAGGTAAACTGCACCGTGTCTCCGACGAGGTATCGCCAAAGTCCTCCATTGGTGCTAATGATCAGCGCATAATTTTTATTCAGCTCTACCTGTTTCAATCCTATTGTCCCGGGCTCCGGTTTTCCATATTCTTCTACAGGCATAAACTCATAGAAAGTACCATGATCTGCATAAAGCAACATTCCATCATCCTCAGGCAAATGCTGCGCAGCAAAGAATCCCTCGCTTGCATTGTAGATTTCAAGATAATTGATTGGAGCGCCAATTAATTTTTGAAGTTGAACTTCATAAGGTGTGAACGAAACACCGCCATGAATATAAAGCTCAAGATTGGGCCACACCTTTTTTAGATTTTCTTTGCCGGATATTTCAAGAATTCGTTTGATGAGAACAATGGTCCATGTAGGAACGCCAGCCAAAGAAGTTACATTTTCATTGATCGTTTCTTTTGCTAATCGTACTATCTTACTATCCCACTCATCAAGCAACGCAATTCTCAGGTCAGGGGTCCTGATCCAGTTCCCCCAAAAAGGGGTGTTTTGCATGAGCACTGCGCTGAGGTCCCCATATTGAATATCTTCATTAAGATTATTTACCTGGTGACTTCCGCCAACAACAAGACTCTTGCCTGTAAGTAAGTCACTGTCGGGGAAGTTATTATAGTAATTCGTAAGAACGTCTTTTGAGCCTTTATAATGCATGTCTTTCAGGCTTTCTTCACTTATTGGGATAAACTTACTCTTTTCTGATGTGGTACCACTGCTTTTTGCAAACCAGTTTATCGGGGTGTTCCATAAGATGTTTTCTTCGCCGTTCATCATCCTTTGGATGTAAACTTTTATGTCATCATATTCATGAATTGGAATACTTTTTTTGAAATCTCTTACAGTGAATAATTTTGAGAATGAATACCGTTTTCCAAACTCTGTGTATTGGGCCTGCGTCACTATGTGTTGAAGTACTTCACGCTGTGCAGAGACAGGATAATCAATCCAATTTTTTATACCCCAAAAACGCATCCTTGCTAAACGTGATATGGCGGGGCTCAGTAACTTCATGCTTAGGCAAGATAATAAATTGCTTTATGGTTTATTTTTTTAATATCCTCTTTTTCGAAAAGCGGATTGAGGATTCCCGGGATCTGAGGTTGAGTAATTCCTGGTAAGTTTTCTGCTGATCGAAATTTCCGCTACTTCATCGCGTCAATATGCAGGTAATCTTTCCGCCTGAGTTCAAAGTTGCGACCCAGGTAAAGCCTTCTTACCTGTTCATCACGGGCAAGTACTTCTGCTGTTCCCTCAATAAAGATTTTCCCTTCAATAAGCAGATAGGCCCTGTCGCAGATCGACAGCGTTTCGTTTACATTATGATCGGTAATAAGTATCCCGATGTTTTTATACTTCAATCGTGTTACGATGCTTTGAATGTCCTCAACCGCAATCGGGTCGATGCCGGCAAATGGTTCGTCAAGCAAAATGAATTTTGGATCGACGGCAAGTGCCCTCGCAATTTCAGTTCTCCGTCGTTCACCTCCGCTGAGCACATCGCCGTTGCTTTTTCGCACATGCCCCAGATTAAATTCTGAAATGAGTGATTCAAGTTTTTCCTTTTGATCCTTTTTAGAAAGCTTTGTCATCTGGAGGACTGCGATAATATTATCCTCTACTGAAAGTTTTCTGAAAACGCTTGCTTCCTGCGGCAGGTACCCAAGACCCATCTTAGCTCTTTGGTACATGGGTAATTTGGTAATGTCCTGGTCATTCAGAAATACTTTTCCATCATCTGGTTTCACCAGGCCTACAACCTGGTAAAAGGAAGTCGTTTTTCCCGCACCGTTTGGTCCAAGCAAACCGACTATTTCTCCCTGCTCTACGTGAAAAGATACCTTATCCGTGACGGCTCGCTTTCCGTAAAACTTAACAAGGTCTTTTGCGTAGATGACTTGATTCAATGAAATGAGATTTCAACAAAAATAAGTGAAGGAGCACATAAAACGGTGCTAACATAATCTTATAAATTAAGGGTCAACTTCATTCGTGTAAGATTTCTTTAGGCAAGTTAGGTAGCCATTCATAATATTTTATATCATTTGGGTGTTATGGTTGCGGAATGATCGTGTTTTACACGTTTTGCCTATTGAGTTTTAGAGATTATTTTTGCATCTATTTTGAAAAAATGAAAGTTACTGACCATATAAAACATTCGAGCGAAACCCTGATTTCCTTCGAAATTCTTCCTCCATTGAAAGGGAAAACGATTGAGTCAATCTATAACCACCTGGATCCTTTGATGGAATTCAAACCTGCGTTCATCAATGTGACTTACCACCGCAGTGAGCAGGTCTTCAAGAAGAAAGCAGATGGCACATTTGAAAAAGTGGAAGTGAGAAAGCGTCCGGGCACTGTTGGAATTTGCGCTGCTATAATGAATCACTATAAAATCGATGCTGTGCCCCATTTGATCTGTGGCGGTTTTAATGTGCAGGAAACTGAAAATGCGCTTATCGACCTTAACTTCCTGGGCATCGACAATGTTCTTTTGTTAAGAGGAGATGCAGCAAAAAATGAAACGCTTTTTGAGCCGGAGGAACACGGGCATGCATACGCAATCGATCTTCTGAAACAAGCCGTAAATCTCAATAGCGGACTTTATCTTGAAGAAGATATAAGGGACGGATACAAAACTACTTTTTGCATAGGAGTAGCCGGCTATCCTGAAAAACATTTTGAAGCGCCTAACCTGGAAAGTGATATCAGGTATTTAAAAATGAAGGTGGACGCAGGGTCGGATTACATTACAACACAAATGTTTTTTGACAATAAAAAATATTTTGATTTTGTGTCCAAATGCAGGGCTATGGGTATTGAACTACCAATAATCCCAGGGTTGAAACCAATTACTACAAAGAAGCAATTGTCTGTACTGCCAAGAACTTTTCATGTAGAAATACCGACGGAACTTAGCAACGAAATTCTTAAATGCAAGACCGACGCAGATGTGGAGATTGTCGGAACAGAATGGCTGCTGCACCAATCAAAAGAACTCAAAAAGGCCGGAGTGCCTGTACTTCACTATTATACCCTGGGTAAACCGCACGTGGTAGCAAATGTGGTAAAAGAATTAACCTGATATTTTGTGGAGAAAGAATTTGCTCAGGCGGGACTATAACGATTTGAAAATGCTCTCATTGATTTTTACCGGGTATTTTTTCTTCAACTGTTCAATCCATTTATTTTCCAGCAAGCCCTGGTAATCATTTATAACCAGTCCTCGTGCATCATCAAATTTTCTTTGCTGATTCTCCGGATAAACCTTAATGAGCTGAGAGAAAACAGTAGTTCCATCTCCCTCATTCGTTACCGGTTGCGTCACAAGACCAGCCCTGAAGTTAGTGCGGTCCACGACTGGAATCTGGCTCAATTCAAAGCGTCCTGAATCCGCCTGCATTTGTGTAGGATTCTCTTTCATTATTTCATGCCATGTTTCCCCCTCGTTCACTTGTTTCATAATCTTGCCTGCAAGATCCGCATTGGCACAGGAATAAAGAATAGCGTCAGCGCTGGCATCCCATATATATCTGTTTTTATGATCCCGGTAATATTTTATTAATCCGGTACTGTCCGCAGATGCTTTCGACCACACTTTTCTTTCCATTATTTCAAATAACATATTTCCCTCCTTAAACTCGGTTAACTGGTATTTAAAATCAGGATTAAAACGCTCTAATCTTTTCCGGTAGTTTTCAGTGGCTGACGTCTTAATATAGTTATCAAGAAGTGTTGCATTGACTGATTGTTCCTGGCTTATTTTACCTGGGTTTGTTCTCTTTAAATATTGCAGCCATTTTCCAATTGTTGTTTGTTCGTTGTTAAAAGAAAACAGAATAGCCTTCGCAGACACGTTTCCCACCGTTATCTTTTTGTCAGCCAATAAAAAGCTGTCTTCTATCTTTTTTAGAATATCACCACTTACCAATGGGTTTTTTTTGAATCCTATTTTGACAAGTATTTCTTTCACAAATTTTTCTTTGGCTGTTTCAATCCTGCTATCATTTAAAACCTGCTGGCGCAAATTCTCCATAAAGTTTTCATCCTTGTTATTTGCAGGAATCGGCGAAGCAGAGATTCTCTTTAGAATGTGAAAGCCGTATTCGGTTTGAAAGGGTTCTGAGATGTCTCCGTCTTTCTTCAATGAAAAGGCGGCCCCTTCAAAGCCTGCATCAAACTTCCCTACACCAAATTCGGGGAGAGCTCCGCCATTCATGTAAGTCATTTTATCATTGCTGTAAGTTTTAGCCATTTCACCAAAGTCTGTTCCTGACTTCAAAGCTTTGTAAACCGAATCAGCACGATGACTCGCCTGCTCTTTCAAAAAATTGTTTCCCGCCGGAACCGCAAACAAGATCTGCGCCACGGTGATCTTTCCAACAGCAGGTCTTTCCTCTTTATTTTTAAAAATGTGCCATCCTTTCTTTGAACGGTATGGTTTGCTTACTTCACCGGGATGCAATTCATAAACGATATTTTCAAATTCGTAAGGGAGCGTAAATACTGTTACAAAGCCCAAATCATTGCCCTGCACCGGTGACATTTCACGTTTTACCATTTCAAGAATTTCTTTATAATTCGTTTTCCCTTCTTTCGATTCATTGTACACTTCATTGATAGCGTTGTACGCTTTTAGTGTATCGGCAGGAAGCATTGTAGGGTTGATAGCAATATAAAAGTGCAGCGTATGTATATCTTTTTTGCTCCGGTTGTAAGCCTCCTCGGTTAAGGCTGCTACCTGTTCATCATCTTTCAGATAACTGTCCTCGATTTGTGACCTGAAATTCTGAAGATCAGCTTTCAATGAGGGCAGCGTATCGAGCCGGAGATCTTTTGCTGCCTGTACTTTTAGTTTAAATTTTATGAAAAGATCTAGATATTCCTGTACGTCTTCCTTGCTGTTCGTTGCGGATTTATTTTTGTTATATGCTTTAAGAAATTCTTGCTTGCTTACGGGGTGATTTCCATAAGTGAAGAGGACTTGTGAATTTACCAGGCTCACTGTAAGAAGAAATGTGCAAAGAAGAATCAGTTGTTTCATTAAGATCAATTTACCGGGATAATAGATTAATAAACATTACCGCGCATTGGATTTCTTTTGACCGAAGAGTTTTTATTAAAACAGTTGCATCATCAATCCTGTCACTTTTCTGCATTTGTAATTTTCATTTTTATCAGATCATCCATTTGTTCGATGGTTAGTTTTTTGGCAATGATTCTCTTGTCTTTATCAAGCAAGTATAAAGTGGGAGTTTGTATTACATCATACAATTGTTTGTAAGAAGGTTTTTTGGCATCTTCAACAGCCTTTCTTTGTTCTTCGGTTTCATAAACGTTCGCCCAGCTTTGCAAATTGTTTTTATTAATGAAATCCTTCCACTTGCTCTGTTCTTTATTTTCAGTAAGCACAGCGTAAATTTTTACACCTTCATCTTTCCATTTAGCCATGTAAAAAGAATCTAATCGCGGAAGTTCATGCTGGCAATGGCTGCATGTAGGATCCCAGAAACACACAATGGTAAACTTCGCTTCGAGGTTATACAAGGAACGCTGCGTCCCGGCCGTGTCAACCATTTCAAGATCGGGGGCCGGTTCGCCAATGAGATTTGACATAAGCATGTAAGCCCTGTTTGATATAGTAGTCAACTGTTTTTCATTCAACCAGGAAGAAACTCCTTTCGAATGGTATTTATTAAAAAGATGCACGAACACTGCATCCTGACCCATATATTTAGGATTGATGTATTCGTCCGTGAGCCAGTTGAGCAAAAATTTATACATGCCCGGGGATGTCCGTGCCCTGAGCAGCAGATAATCTGCCTCATGAATAATTGAATCGGGGGCCGGTGAAACCACCTCTCTAAAATACTTTTCCATCTTTGGTAAGAAGAAGGGAGTGCGAATGATCCTGTCGTCGGTAAAATCTATGCCGTCCCAGTAATGCTTTTTATAATAAAAATAATTATTGACTGAATCTTCTCTTGTCACCGGCCTGTCGATAGATACAGCAGGCTCCTTCATACTTTTCAGCAGAGAAGACAGCATTGACTCAGGATTTTCGCGCATTAATTTTTCGCGATATTCATTCAATTCCTTATTCAGTGCTTTATATTTCTCCTCATGGATATTGCTATCCGCCCTGCTCTTGCTATTTTTAAATGCATCCAGTTCGGTTTGCATTTCACCCCCCTTAGCCGCAACATATTTTTGATATTGTTGGAACAGTTTGTTTTCAGAAGATCCGGTTTCCGTCGTTTTGTTTAGCAGATCACTGGTATCAGCATCTATTGATATTTCCTGCTCTTTACCCACCAGGAAATCATATAGTTTATTTTTGCCGGGAAAAACAATTGCATAAACTCCGGGTTCCAGTTTTGCCTTTTTTTGAAACACTGCGATGCCTTTGTTATTGATCACTGCAGAGTCTTCAACGTTCATGCTTTTTCCATAGTAGTAAATCAGGTAAGTTATTCCGTC
>JBBSPT010000095.1:0-8499 GCA_038258515.1 Chitinophagales bacterium
GACGGAACTTTTACTTCTAACTCTGATACCAAATACCCAAGCGAGAAAGCAACAAAAACCTATGTCGATGCTATGGCTTCTTCTGGTTTCGGTGACCTTAATGCTGAGATAGCAAGAGCTACCGGGGCTGAAAATATTCTTACGACTGATCTGGCAACTGAAGCTAGTGATAGAGCAAATACCGATGTCGCAATCACAGCTGCTCTGACCAATGAAGTTTCAAGAGCCACCGATGCTGAAGGTGTGTTGTCTGCTGATCTTGCGACAGAAACTTCAAGGTCAGTATCTGCTGAAGGAGTTTTATCGACTGATCTTGCAACAGAAGTTACAAGAGCTACCAATGCTGAGTCAACTAAAGAAGATGTAGCCAACAAAAGCATTGACGGAACTTTCACTTCTAACTCTGACACAAAATATCCAAGTGAGAAGGCAACTAAAACTTATGTGGATGCAGCGGTTTTATCAGGCGGTGGAGTTTCCGTAATGGAAGTTGCCGACGAAGTGACATCTACGGCTTCACAGACAGATTTCACATTAAGCAATGTGCCCTCAGTCAACAGCAAAGTAAAAATGTATATAAACGGTATCAGGGTTAGTAATACTGCTTATTTCTTAAGTGCCAACACTCTTACTTATGATCCAGGTAACAACGGTGCTTACATGCTTTCGGCCGGCGACAGGATCCAGTTTGATTATTTTTATTAATGATGAAATGATGATTGCAATCCATGCAGAACCGAAACCATTCAGATAAAATCATAAAAAAATCGAATAAAAAATTGCAAAACACAACGTCAAAAATTTCTTAAGTTTTTATACCGGGACTATGAACAGCCAACAAAAAATATTTAAATTCTTTCTTGTAATTTTTTACTTGTTTGGTTTTGTATGGCAACAAGAACTGCAGGCACAAAGTGTCTCTACTTATTACAATTTCAAATCGGATGTTCAATATCCCAATGTTATCAAAGCTGATACTTCAGGAAATTTATATTTTCTCAACTATGATATAAATTGGACTCCCAGGATAAGCAAATTATCAGCCAATGGGACCCTGTCGAATATTGTGTCAGGTAACTACTATCCGCAAACCATCGCGCCTGACAATGCGGGAAATGTATATTTTACAGATGGTAGTAACTGGCCACCTGATATCAAAAAAGTTGCGTCCGATGGAACCATAACTACATTCTTATCCGGTGATTATTATGCACAGGATATGACTTTTGATTCGGCAGGCAATTTATATTTTGCAGACTTGTTCAACTCACCCGAAATAAAAAAGATCACTCCGGACGGAAATATTACTTCATTCGTCACCGGAAATTTCTATCCTATTTCGATGCTGTTTGATCCGGCAGGAAACTTGTTTTACATTGATGGAAATTCATGGCCTCCGCCAATACAAAAATTTACACCTGATGGTACGATGTCCACATTTGTTTCGGGCAATTACAATCCCATGAATTTCACAATAGACACCGCAGGCAACATGTACTTTTTGGATGGATACAATTATCCTTCTGATATTAAAAAAGTTGCTCCTGATGGAACTGTGACTTCATATGTGACTACAGGCATCAACAATGCCAACGGCCTTACTATTGATAAGGATGGAAACTTATATTTCATTGACGAATTGAATGGCCAATACTCTATAAAAACGATAAGAAATCCCTTAGCGCCTTGTGTATTACCTCAGCCGCCGGCGGCAGGCGATACTTCTGTTTGTCTTGGTAGCTCAATAACGATTTCTGCGGAAGGGATAGGAGAAATTCAATGGTATGATGCACCAACAGGTGGAAACCTGGTGGGATCAGGCAGCAGTTTGATAATTCCGCCCATTTCGTCCAATACAACTTATTACGCCGAAGCATACTTTTGTAACTTAAGCACAACAAGAACTCCGGTATATATAACTGTCGAGCCGATACCTGTTCTCACAATTTCCGGCAGCACGACAGGAAACGATTTTGTCAAATTAACTGCTTCGGGTGGTGTTTATTATTCCTGGTCCGGCGGATATTCCCCCACGACTGCGACGAATACTTTTACGAATAGTTCAACCTATATGGTTACTGTAACGAATGCTGAGGGTTGCTCTGATAATGCCTCAGTGACGGTTACAGTCAATAAATATGGAGTGACTGAGAATGGTCAGTTAGTTTCTGATGTTATGACACAACTGAGCAGAAACGGTCAGCCAAATGCAACATCGTTCGTAAACAAACATGGGAAGAGTTCTTCCTCCGTTCCCACTGATGGTCAATTGAATTTTTCAGTTTTTGGAACAGGCTCAGCCTGTGCGGCCAATGCAGGTGATCTTACAAATCTTACTGTTCCAGTTAATCAAACGAGCTCAGGAACCAAGTCTGCCAACGCTCTTCTTGATTGGTCATCATGGAATGTTTTATCGGCCGCCGGTGTTTCCGTTCCAAATGGTGGCGACTACTTTGCAGTTGCGGCAAGTGGATATTTTGTTCCGGAAGAAACTGGGAATTACACCTTCACGTGTGAAGGGGATGATGCGGTTGATCTTTTTATCAACAATATAAATGTGGCAAATCACTATGGTTGCCACGGGATCGCAGGTCTTGGTTCGCATATTGGAACAATTTACCTTGAGCAGGGCACACGGTATTCTTTCAGAGCAAGGATGCAGGAAAATGGCGGCGGAGAAGGAATAAGAGTGTTTTGGAGAAAACCTTCGGAAAGTTCCGGTTGGAATGTTTATCCTTCTGAAATTACTTCTAACTAATTTATTTAGAACCTGAAGAATTTACCCTTGCATCAAAGAGCCTGTCCAATTTTCCTGCGTAGTCTTTTGCTATGTGATAGCCTGCATCCGCATGACCGGCCTTTCTTCACTGCGTGACAGTCAGATCGTAGGTTTTTAAAAAGTCAACTGACTTTACCATGTCCTCATGCATAAATCTATCCGCATCGTTGAAGGAAATTGTTTCACGAAATGCGCGGATTATTTCTGCAAGGAAATCCGAGGTTCTCATTGGTCTCCGGAATTCAATTGCCTGCACGGCAGACAGCAGTTCAATTGCAAGAACCTTTTCAACATTCTCAACAACTTTCATGCATTTAGTCGCTGCATTCGCACCCATGCTTACATGGTCTTCCTGGTTATTGGAAGATGAAATAGAGTCAACAGAAGCCGGAGTAGATAGTTGCTTGTTTTCACTGACAATCCCTGCTGCAGTGTATTGAGGTATCATCAAGCCCGAATTCAGGCCAGGAGTTTTCACCAAAAAAAGTGGCAACCCGCGCTGTCCGCTCAGTAGCTGGTAAGTTCTTCTTTCAGAAATGTTGCCGATCTCGCTCATTGCTATCGCGAGAAAATCGAGACCTAATGCCAATGGTTGGCCATGAAAATTCCCTCCGCTAAGGATAAGGTCGTCATCCGGAAAAACAATGGGATTATCGGTGACTGAATTTATCTCCTTTATAAAAGTATTCAAGACAAATTCAAAAGTATCAACTGTAGCTCCGTGCACCTGCGGTATGCATCTAAATGAATAAGGATCTTGCAACGGAGTATCATGCTGGCTGGCAATCTGGCTGCCTTCTAAATATCGCCTCATTTTGTCTGCGACAAAAACCTGTCCCTTGTGACTTCTTACTTGCTGTAGTTTCTTATGAAATACGTCGGGGTTGCAACTGAAAGCATCAAATGAAATTGCTGATATAATGTTTGCCCATTCGAGCAATCGTTCTGAAGTGATTAAACAAAACATTCCGTAAGCAGACATAAACTGCGTGCCGTTGATCAGCGCAAGACCATCTTTGCTCTGCAGTTGAACGGGACTCCAGTTCATCATTCGCAGCGCGTCTGCGGCATGTAATTTGTTCCCATCCATTCTTACTTCTCCCATGCCAATCAGAGGTAGACTAAGATGACTTAAAGGTGCGAGATCGCCAGATGCACCGAGCGAACCCTGGGCGTAAACTATGGGAAGCACGTCAGCGTTATGCATTTCCATGAGCCGCTTCACCACCTCAATACCAATTCCGGAATTTCCATAACAAAGCGATTTTATTTTGAGCATGATCATCAGCTTTACTATTGGGGCAGGTATCTCCTCCCCCATTCCGCAGGCGTGTGACAGCAATAAGTTTTGTTGTAAAGTTTCCGACGCCTCCCTACTTATTTGCACATGTTGAAGAAATCCGAACCCGGTATTGATTCCATAAAAAACTTCGTTAGAGTCTTCCAATTTACCGTTCAGATAAACTCTGCATTTTTCAATTGCCTTGTGTGCTTTAAATGTGATGGAAACGAGCTGACCGAATTCGATAAAATCCTTCACCTGCTGAAATGTAAGATCGGTTGCATCAAGCGGAAGATAGTTGTAACTCACACCTAAAAGTAAATGAAAAATTAAGAGATCACACAACCAGGTCTTTTGCGATGCCAACGATTTTTACTTACTATTTTTGATGATTACTCTTCTTTCTATTATGAAAATTTTCCTGATTTTCCTGCTATTTGCCTTCATCAACACTTCTGCCCAGCAGATAAAAATGCTGACCCAAACTCATCAATCGTCTTTGAGAGGATTGAGTGTGGTAAATGACAGGGTCATTTGGGTCAGCGGATCTAATGGAATGGTCGGCCGCTCCCTGGATAGCGGCAAGAATTGGAAGTGGGTGCAGGTAAAAGGATTTACGAAAATTGATTTCCGGGATATAGAGGCATTTAATGAAACGCAGGCTGTGATTATGGGAGTGGGTGAACCTGCTTACATATTAAGAACTATAGACGGAGGTGAAAGCTGGAAAGTGGTTTACGAGAACACGACGAAAGGCATGTTCCTGGATGCGATGGAATTTTGGAACGAACAGAGTGGCATTGTTGTGGGAGATCCGGTGAAAGGGAAATGTTTCATTGCCCGCACTTTTAATGGCGGTGATACCTGGCAACCCATACCTGAAAAATTCTATCCAGTCGCCGATAGCGGCGAGGCTTTGTTGGCAGCCAGCGGAACGAACATCCGGAAATTTGGTAACGATGCAGCCTGTTTTGTGACTGGTGGATTACGGTCAAGATTGTTTTTGAAAGACAAAAAAATTGATCTTCCCATTGTACAGGGAAATCAATCTTCAGGAGCTAACTCAATAGCGCTAAAAGACAAAAAAATATTTGTTGTTGTCGGAGGTGATTTTAATAATCCAAATGACCCGGCCGGTAATTGTGTAATTTCTTTTGACGAAGGCGTTACCTGGACAACGCCTTCCTTAGCTCCAGGAGGTTATCGAAGTTGTGTTGAGTTTATTGAAGACAATACATGGATTACCTGCGGGCTCAACGGGGTTGATGTCAGTACGGACAATGGAAATACCTGGCAGGCGATATCGCCAGAAAGTTTTCATGTTTGCAGGAAGGCGAAACATGGGAAGAGTATTTTTTTAGCCGGAGAGAATGGAAAAGTTGGAAAGCTAATAAAATGAATTTGTTGCCCGATCTGCATTAAGAAATATTCAAATGGAACCACGCTAATTTTCAAACTCATGTCCGAGTCCTCTGAAATCAACTGGTACTAATTTACTCACGCCCGCTTCCTGCATTGTGACGCCATAAATCACATCCACTGAGGCCATTGTCATCTTATTGTGGGTGACAATTATGAATTGTGATTCTTTACTAAACTTCCTGATCATCTGGGTAAATTTTCCGATGTTCGCATCATCCAGCGGAGCATCTACTTCATCAAGGATACAAAAGGGCGCAGGCTTGATAAGATATATTGCAAACAGCAATGCAGTAGCTGTGAGTGTTTTCTCTCCACCACTCAATTGAGTGATGCTTGTCGGTCTTTTTCCTTTCGGCTTCGCAATTATGTCAATGCCCGTCTCAGCAAGGTTTTCAGGATTCTCAAGAATCATGTCTGCTGTATCATCTTCGGTGAATAGCGCCTGGAACACCTTCTGAAAGTTGTCTCTAACCTTGTTGAATGTTTCGAGGAATTTTTGATTGGCTGTGGCCTCCACTTCCTGGATCGTTTGCATCAACGAATCTTTGGCGCTAACCAAATCATTTTTTTGCTCAATGATAAAATCGTAGCGTCTTTTCATTTCGGTAAAAGCCTCAATCGCAGTCGGATTTATTTCGCCGATATTTTCAAGTCTTTTTTTCAGGCGATCACTTTTTTCCTGGAGATCTTCAAGGGGTGTTTCAGTTTGTCGATCTTCATCCAGAATTGTATCAAGGTCTATCCTGAACTCAACATGCAAACGTTCTTTCATTCCTGCAAGGTGCAATTTCAATTCATTGAGACGATCTTTGATTTCATTCAAAAGATGATCAGCAGCTTCCCGCGCTTTTTGTTTTTGGCGAAGGGCGCTTTCTTTCCCGGCCAGAATATTTCTCGAATTGTAATAATCCTGGTCAGCCTCATTCAACCTGCGCTCTTCTTCTTCTTTGTTTTTCATCAACGAGATTACGTTGTTTCGAATCTCAGTTAATTCTTCAGTTGTTTTGAGAATGTTTGCTTCAGCATCCCGTAGCTGTAAACTACTGGCTTCCATCTGACCGGTCAATTCGGTGAGCTGATTGCTCTTAAAAGTGAGCTCCTGCTGCAGGGAATTCAATTTGCTTTGTTGTCTTGTAAGTTGGAGATTATTCTCGTTGAACAAATTATCTATATTTCGAAATTCAGTTTCGGCATCCGAAAAATCAGTTGTAGCGCTGCTCATTTTGATTCCCAGGTCCTGAACCCCGGATGTGAGAATATCAAGCCGCTGTCTTGTCTCTTCAACGGAAGAAAGATTTTGATTTAATTGTTCATTCAATTGACTCAACCTTCCAACAGCAGCCTGCTGCTGTTGCGCAAGGTTTTCTATTTTATTTTTAATCGAATAAGAGCTATTGATAATTTCATTTATTGCCTGCTGCGTTTGCTGAATCACATTTTCTTTTAATTGTTCATTGAAAGAAATTACCAGGTTTGATTTGCTTGAAATCTTTGCTTTAACTTCATTCACCTTCGCCTGTCTCGAGATAATTTTTTCTGCAATTTTTTCAAGATTTTTTACCCTTCCTATTTTTTTTCCTTCTATCAAACCAACACTTCCGCCAGTGAGAGCATATTTTCCTTTTACATACTTTCCATGCTTTTCAAGCACCACAAACCCGTTACTGTTTTTCAGCGCATTTTCATTCTCCGCAATGAACACCGACCCTAAAAGATAGTTGCCAAGATCCCTGTATTTCTCATCAATCTCTATCACGTCGAGGGCAGGAATCGCGTCATCTAATTTCTGTTCAGTCCGCGGCTGATGAAACGACCGAAGTTGATCGAGCAGAAAAAAATTAGCCTTCCCTTTTTTGTTTTCATCTAACAGGTGGATAGCCTGCAGCCCCTCCTCAAGATTTTCAACAACGTAATAATTGAGATAGATCTCTAACACATTTTCAACCGCGGCGCGGTACTCCTCCTTCACATAGATGATATCTGAAAGTATGGGAGCTTTATAATTCCACGCATTGTTGTTGTGCAAAAATTTTACACTTTCAGGGTAGCCTTCCATATTGTCGATGAGGCTTTTCAAGAGATCATGTTCATTTTGGCGTGCATCCAGGGTCCGATTTTCCTCTGCCAGTTCTGACCTAAAATTTTCAAGCTCAGCCTGTGTTTCGAATATCTGCTCTTTCGTGGAGGCATCCTGCTTCTTTAGCTCTTCGAGCGAATTCTTCATTTCGCTGAGTTCCTGCTCTTTCCTCACATTTTCAGCTTCCAGCTGTTGGATTGTATCTCCGCGCTTTTGTTGCTCTTCTTCTATCAGCGCAATCGATCTTTGCAGATTTTGAATGTTCGTATCTGCTATGGCCACTTTTTTTTCCGCATCAAAATGATCTCTTTGCAATGAAACCTGTTGTTGCCGCAACGCGTCCACGGCAGCCCGCTTTTCGTCAAACACCACGCGTTTGCCATCAGCATTTTGTCGGAGCAGAGCGAGTTGTTGCTTCAGTTCCTCAAGCTTTATATTTTCATCTCCGATCTGCTGCGTTGTGAATGCAATGCTTTCTTCAATTCCTGCAAGCTGCCCGTCTGCCTTCTGCAGAAATTCTTTCAGGCTCGTATTTCTTTCATGCAAGTATTCCAGACGCTGCGAACAAAGGTTCCTTTCATTCTCTTTCACCCGCACAGAATCATTTAATTCATTGAAGGCATGTTGTTGATGCTGCAGCAGTTTTTCTTTTTCTATAAAGCCAACTTTTTCTTTTTCTATTGAAGCCTCTTCTGTTGCTACTTCAGCTTCCAACCGGCTCTTATTATCCGTTTCTGCCTTCTGCTGTGTATTCAGTTCTTTGTAAGTGATGTTAAAACCTTCCAGGGCCGCCTTTGCCAGCTCGATCGTTACAAGACGATAATCCCTTTTTATTTCGATATATTTCTCGGCTTTTTTTGCCTGGCTCTCCAGCGTTTTTAACTGGTTGTTTATTTCGAAAAGGAGATCTTCAATCCTGGCGATGTCCTGTTCGGTTGC
>JBBSPT010000096.1:0-8478 GCA_038258515.1 Chitinophagales bacterium
GCCACCTTCGAAATTAATGCCGAGCAGGCCGGCATTTTGCACACGGTTGCAAAGGAGGATGATACATTAGAAATTGGAAATCTTATTGGAACAATCGATGATACTGCTGAAAAACCAGCTTCTGCAAAACAGGAAAAGAAAATTGAAAAGAAAGAACATTCAACCACTGAAAAAAAATCTGATTCAAAAGAATCCATAGAAAAAAGGGAGGTGGGTAGCCCTTCAAACAAAGAAGAACAGCGTGTCTTTTCTTTCGGGGAAACAAAAGCTTCGCCTGTTGCTGCAGCCATGTTAGCAGGGAATAAAATCGACGCGAAAAAAGTAACTCCATCAGGTTTTAACGGACGTATCATGAAGCATGATGTGCTGGAAGCATTGAGTAGTCCCGGCCGGGCTTTGGGACGGGAGCTTTTCAGTCGTGAGGACAAAGTTGAAAAAATGAGTGCGCTTCGCAGAACGATAAGCAGGCGACTTGTTGAAGCCAAAAATAGCACCGCTATGTTAACCACTTTCAATGAAGTGGACATGAGCGCCATTATGGATATTAGGACAAAGTACAAAGAGGTATTTAAAAAACATCATGAGGTGAATCTTGGCTTTATGAGTTTTTTTACAAAGGCGTGCTGTTTTGCGCTGCAGGAATGGCCTGCAGTTAATTCAACCCTGGATGGCGACAACATTATTTATCATGACTATTGTGATATCTCGATTGCAGTTTCTTCTCCAAAGGGTCTCGTTGTGCCGGTGATTAGGAATGCTGAAAGCCTTAGCATGGCGGAAATTGAAAAGGAAGTTGTTCAACTTGCGACTAAAGCAAAGGAAAGCAAGTTGACAATTGAAGAAATGACCGGCGGCACTTTTACTATAACCAATGGAGGGATTTTCGGTTCATTAATGAGCACTCCGATAATAAATATTCCGCAAAGCGCAATTCTTGGGATGCATAACATTGTTGAAAGACCTGTGGCGATAAAGGGAGAAATATCTGTCAGGCCAATGATGTACCTCGCTGTGAGTTACGACCATAGGGTAGTTGACGGTCGGGAATCAGTGAGCTTCCTTGTGAGGGTTAAGGAAATGCTTGAAAGGCCCGCGCAACTTCTATTTGGAAAAGATCCGATCAAGTCTTTACTCGAGCTTTAGTTCGTCATTTCTGAAATACAAACAATGGATATTTCCGCGGAAATAATTTCAGGAATACAGGAATCCGCTAAGTTTCGCCGATACGGTTTTTTCGCTGAAGGGATTATTTCTACATACCAGGGGAAAGAACCATTCAATCAATATCTCAGAAAATATTTTTCATCCAACAAAAAACATGGATCAAAAGACAGGAAGCAAATCGCATCCCTATGCTATAGCTACTTTCGCGTTTGCACTGGTATTCAACATGAAATCCCATTCCGAAAAAAATTAGCCATCGGCAATTTTCTGTGTGAATCGCAATCTGATTTATCGCAGGAGAGGAATGATGGAAGTCACGAAGGTCCTCCGACGATTTCTGAAAAATCAGATCTTCTCCAACACGTTTTTGATTCCCGGAAAATATTTCCTTTTAATAAAGAATTGAGCGGAAAAATTAATGTAGAAAAGTTCAATCTTTCTTTTCTCAAACAACCGGATTTTTTCTTAAGAATAAGACCGGGAAAAGAATCCACAGTCCTGAAAAAATTACATGATGCGAAGATTCCTTTTAGAAAAATAGATGAAAGATGTCTCGTTTTTCCTTCTAATGCAAAAGTTTCAGACATCATTAGTCTTGACAAGGAAGCTGTAGTGCAGGATTACAACTCACAAAGAGTTGGTGGCTTCTTTCCAGGCAATTTTAAAAAGGAAGTTTTGCCGGTTGATGTTTGGGATTGTTGCGCAGGGAGTGGCGGTAAATCCATTCTGCTGTTGGATACGCTTTCAAATATTCAATTGACTGTTACAGATAAAAGGCCAGGCATTATTAAAATTCTGCAAAGTCGATTTGCCAATGCGGGTATTAAAAAATTCAAGACTTCTGTACTTGACCTATCGTCCGGAGCAAGTTTACCGATCGAAAATTCCTTCAAAATAATAATCGCCGATTTGCCCTGCAGTGGCTCCGGTACATGGGCTCGAACGCCGGAGTCATTAAGTTTTTTTCGTCAAAGTGAAATTCAGGAATACGCGTCTCTTCAAAGAAAAATTATACAGAGCACTCTTCCTCAATTGACCCCTGGTGGAGTTTTGCTGTATATAACTTGCTCGGTCTTTGCACAGGAGAACGAGGACAACATTGAGTGGATCCTGAAAAACTCCGATCTTAAATTGTCCCGGAAGAAATACCTGGAAGGTTACGAAATGAAGGCAGACACACTATTTGTTGCTGCGTTGACAAAGCCTTCCTAAGCAATTGAAAATTGTGAAGCAATTCCTCAATTTACTTCATGATTAGCTTAAATGATTGCGTCGATTTTCCTTGAGAGAACCGCAGAATATACGTTCCGCGGGGAAACGATCGCAGGTTTTGGAACTTAATAAATTCTATTTGATCTTTTTGCAAAGACATTTTTTTAACCTGGAGCAGTTTACCTGAAGCATCATAGAGACCAAAAGAAGCAGCACCGGTTAACGTTGGGTTAATTAACACCGAAAATTCCTGACCGAATGGATTCGGAAATATCTTGATATTATTCCTGCCAAGAATTGAGCCTGCGTTTTGCAAAGAGCGCTTTTTCTCAAGAAGCTCAAATGCCAACTGGAAGTCAGGAATGCCGTAGCCCATCCTGTCATCGGGAGCTTTGAATTGCGAACTACTTTTCATTACCGCATCTATTATCTGCATATTACTAAACTCAGGAAACGCCTGCCAAAGGCAGGTTACAAGGCCCGCCATGTTGGGAGTGGCGTAGGAAGTTCCATTGCCTGCTACTATTTCGCCGGTTGAAGAGGCGAGGGCTGTGCCGGCTCCAACAGAAGCAACAGTTGGTTTCACCCTTCCATCACTTGAAGGGCCGTAGCTGCTGAAATCTGCAGGAACACCAGAAATGTTCACGGCGCCAACAGTGAGGACGCTGTCTGCATCTCCGGGAGTTAGGATAAAATGCCAACGTTTAGCCCCCTCGTTACCTGCGGCCACAACTACAATTATACCTTTTTTAGCGGCAAGGTCTGCGGCTATCGCACAAACAGTCGTATTGCCATCCATATCATTGTATGTATAGTTAAAGGCCGGATTTGAAAATTGGCCATATCCCAAAGACGACGAGATAACATCCACCCCAATGCTATCCGACCGCTCTGCCGCAGCTGCCCAATAATGTTCTTCAATGGGCAATTCCACCGAAACATCTTCCGTCCGGTATAAGTAAAAAGTGGCTTTGGGAGCACTTCCTACCAATTGACCGGGAATGTTTCCGGCAATGATGGAAAAACATTGCATGCCATGCGGATGATCTTCGTCCACGCTTGTTTCGTTGTTGACAAAGTCGTAGGTTTCCGCGACCTGGTTATTTAATCTCACGCTGTCGAAGGCAGGTATTGAGAGATAATGATAATATCCGGCGTCGAGCAACGCCAGCATCATTCCCTCTCCATGAAAGCCATTGTTGTGCAGGTATTCGCCATGGTGAATTTCAATCTGTCGGGATGCACTTCCATAATTAAAATAATTTGAGAGCCCCGCTGAATTCTGCGCGGTCGTAATTGTCGTAAGTTCTTCATTAAACTTTTTTTCCACCGGAGTTTGACTCAACGGCGGTTGCATCAATGCCAATTTGTTTACAACAAAATCGAAAGAGTTGATCTTTGAAATGGCTGTGCTGTCGTTCGTTTCGATACAGACCTGGTTAAGCCATTTGGATTGACTGAGGAGACTTACATCTCCGCTGAGCCGGAGACTATCAAGGTAAGCTGGGCTAACAGGTAAATCAGTTACATCGATAGCTATGTCCTGCTTTGCTCTTCTCTCAATTGCTTTTTGCGATAAATATTCACCAGGATTGTTGATAGAAAATGGAGATCCCGTTTTGTCTTTAAACTTAACTATATACTTCGTGAGCTGGGCATAAGAATTAATAGCGGTAAATAATATTAAACAGAGCAGGAGAGTAATTATGCTCACCAGGTATTTGTTAGGCACTGATGATTGCGGCATAGAATCAGTTATGATCGATGATGCTCATGGTTACTCCGTATCCCACATAGTAAGCCGGCCTGCCGGGTTGTGCACCCTGGTATTCCCAGTGCAGAAACTCACGATAAATTAAGCCAACGCCTTTTGCATACTTTTCAAGTGCATAATTCTTTTCAGCATATTGTGTCCCGGGAATGGACGGATCCTGACCGAGAAACTCATCACGTTCCATAACTTTTATTGTGCTATCAAAAGCAAGAGAGTTAATCGTTAATGGAATTCCAACACTATCATAAATGTAATCCCAGTCTTCGAGATATTTTACATCAGTGTAATTTGAGTAAGAGTCAATAAAAGAATTTCCTTTCCATGAAAAATCCTGCTTTACTGGTAATTCCAACTTCAGATAACGCATGTTATTTTCTATCACTTCAACTGAGTTTGTGGTGGGCACAACCATGAAAGTATTATTTGGGGTCCATTGCTGACTCGGATCTTCTCTTATAAAACGCAGGATTCTATATGCGG
Organism: Chitinophagales bacterium; assembly: GCA_038258515.1. GTDB lineage: Bacteria > Bacteroidota > Bacteroidia > Chitinophagales > Chitinophagaceae > Ginsengibacter. Next base: position 4,631 of record JBBSPT010000096.1, read on the forward strand.
GTCGACCATTATTATCTGTTATTTCGGCATCACAGCGGTCCTGTACCTGGTAGCGGACAACACTAGCCTGCTGACCAAAGTTTACGTAATACACGGTAGAATCGAGATCGTACGTAATGTATTTCCCTACCTCCAGCGGATAGTATTCCGATAGTTGAGGGGAGCTAAAGTTTTCAACACTTTTCTTGCAGGAAAAAATTATTATTGATGAAAAAATTAAACCAACAATAGCTTTTGTCATTTGTGAAATCATAATTGCCAATGAAAGTTAAATAAGAGCCGGAAGATCGGCGTTATGGCCAGTTATCAATATCCTCTTTGAATAATTCCGCCGCCAATCACATCATCGCCCTCGTAGAATACCGCACTTTGTCCAGGAGCTATTCCTTTTACATCTCCATAGAAACGGACTTTTACGATGCTTTCGTATTTATAAAGCCGGGAAAGTGCTCCTTTATCTTTGTACCTGATCTTTGTCAGTGCGTCCATCCCATCGTGAATCTCATCGTACTTCATCATATTGATACCGGAAACCGATAACTCGTTCTTGTTTAGGTCTTCTTCATCGCCGAGCACGATCGTATTTGTTTCCGGTATGATCTCCGTCACAAAAGCAGGTTTGCCAAGAGCGATATCTAATCCCTTCCGTTGCCCCACTGTATAAAACGGGTAGCCCTTGTGCGTTCCCAGGATTTCGCCTTCAGTATTTACGAAAATTCCTCCTGACACCTTTTCTTCAAGCCCCGGTATTCTTCGTTTAAGGAAGCCCCGGTAATCGTTGTCCGGGACAAAACAGATTTCATAGCTTTCGTTTTTCTTTGCCAGCTCCGGGTAACCAAAATCGTGGGCCATTTGCCTGATTTGCGTTTTGCGATATGATCCGAGAGGTAAAAGAGTACGTGATAGTAAATCCTGTTGCAAGCCCCAAAGCGCATAGCTTTGATCCTTTGTTTCATCAACTCCCTTACTAATAAAATAACGATTGTTACTATGCTGTTTAACCATTGCATAATGACCGGTTGCAATAAAGTCGCAACCAAGTGCATTTGCTCTTTTTAACAGCGCTCTCCATTTAATATGTGTATTGCACATCACGCAAGGATTCGGAGTACGACCGGCAATATACTCTTCAACAAAATTTTCAATAACAAAATCGCCGAACTCCTCCCTTATATCTAAGATGAAGTGGGCAAAACCATGTTGCACTGCAGCAGCTCGTGCATCGTTAAAACTATCAAGATTGCAGCAGCCGGTTTCTTTATTATTATTACCCACACTTGTAGCATAGTCCCATGTTTTCATTGTGATTCCGATGACCTCATAGCCCTGGTGATGCAGCATAAGAGCCGCCACGGTGCTATCGATCCCGCCACTCATAGCCATTAAAACTTTACCTTTTTTAGTCATGTTGATTTTACAATTTGCAAAGATAAGAAGATTAAAACGCTGAATGATTTGAGCCGGAGTTGTTAACTTATTATTGCAGTGGCACTATTTGGTTGGATTGTCCAAAATAAGCATTTCCGGGAATTTTCGAATTTCAATCAGTTAACTGAAGGCGAGCTATTTACTCGCGTATTTTTGCGCCTTTAGGCCCACATGGTTTTCTACTTTCATTCACCTAACTTTGCCCTCCGAAAACAAAAAAATATGAGCGGTGCATTAAAGGAAGTTAGAAATCGCATAGCCAGCGTTCAGAGCACTCAACAAATAACCAAGGCTATGAAAATGGTAAGTGCCGCCAAATTGAGGAGGGCTCAGGATGCAATTATTCAAATGAGGCCATATGCTCAGAAGCTCCAGGAGATGCTGCAAAATATTGTAAGTAATGCAGATGGAGATGTAGACTTGCGCCTTGCTGCTGAACGTCCCGTAAAAAAGCTGCTGGTAATTTTAATTACCAGCGATAGGGGATTATGCGGCGGCTACAATAGCAATCTCATAAAGCTCGCAAAGGAAGTAATCAGGGAAAAATATGCTGCTGTGGCAGAGAAATCAAATACGGAGATTTTGCCTGTCGGCAAGAAGGGGTATGAGCACTTCACTAAAAACAAATTCAAAGTCATTGATAAGTATTGGAATATTTTTTCTGATCTGAGTTTTGACAATGTGGCATCGGTTTCAAAGTTTGCAATGGACGCTTTCATAAATGGAGAAGTTGATGCCGTGGAATTAGTTTATAGCGAATTTAAAAATGCAGCAACGCAGACTTATATCGCGGAGCAGTTTCTTCCAATCAAAAAGACTGAGAATAAAAAAGGCGATGCGAAAGCCGATTTTATTTTTGAGCCCGGGAAAGATATTCTGATCCGTGAGTTAATGCCTAAGATCCTGAACACACAGCTTTATAAAGCCATATTGGATGCCAATGCCAGCGAGCATGGTGCACGAATGACTGCGATGGATAAAGCGACCGATAATGCACAGGAACTTTTGAAGTCATTGAAAATAAGTTACAACAGGGCGCGGCAGGCCGCTATTACTACGGAACTTACCGAGATTGTAAGCGGAGCGGCTGCACTGCAGGGTTAGAAACCAACTCCAGGACGAAACGGGAATAAATTAAAAATAATATCAGCTTCGACAGAAGCAGTGGGAGTATGGAAATAAGCACGATCATTCCACATATAGAAGCTTTAATCTTTGCGAGTGATAAGCCACTTGCTGAAGCAGAACTGCTTGATCTTATCAACAATGCCCTTGCCTTCATTGAAGACCGGGCTACTTCAGAGCAAATTAGGTCCGCAATAGAAGCAATCACAGAAAAATATAAATCCGAGTTTTATTCTTTTGAAGTTGTTCAGAGCGGAGGTGGTTGGCAGTTTCTTACAAAAAAGGATTTTCACAAAACGATTGCTCAGTTAAATGGTGATAAATTTTTAAAAAAGCTCTCAGTTGCGTCTCTTGAAACCTTGTCCATAATTGCTTACAAACAGCCGGTGACCAAGTCCGAAATAGAAATGATCCGCGGCGTGAATTGTGATTATGCAGTTCAAAAATTATTGGAAAAAGATTTGGTGGTAATCGCAGGCAGGAAAGAAGAGGCACCCGGTAAACCACTGATTTATACTACGTCAAAATCTTTTATGGATTATTTTGGGATAAACAGTCCTGAAGATTTACCAAAAATAAAGGAAGTGCTTAACCTGGAGATTATCGAAGCAACGAGAATTGAAAATGCCTTATACGAAGCGAATAAAAACAAAGATGAGAAAGACCAGCCTGGGGAATCGTCGTCTTCCCAAATCGATGAAAGCAGATCAACAGCAATAACCCCGGAATAGTTATCTTACTTGTCCCTTAAAAAAATAAAAATTATTTATTGCATGGCCACGGTTCTCACTCATCGTCAGTTAGCTGATATCGCTTCAGAATTCGGAACTCCCGTTTATATCTACCATGCAGAAAAAATTGCTGAGCAGTATAACAAGCTACAGAACGCCTTCAAAAAGATGGATGCCAAATTTTTCTATGCCTGCAAAGCGTTGTCTAATGTAAATGTGCTGAAATATGTGCAAAGTCTCGGTGCATCTCTGGATTGTGTCAGCATCAATGAAGTGAAGCTTGGATTAATGGCCGGATTTGCCAAAGAGGAAATCCTGTTCACCCCCAATTCCGTGGATCTTGCTGAAATAATTGAAGCCAAAGAAATTGGAGTGATTATCAACATCGATAACATTTCACTGCTGGAACAATTTGGTCATAAATTCGGTGGCAGCTATCCTGTATGTGTAAGATTAAATCCGCATATTATGGCTGGTGGAAACTTCAAAATATCAACAGGGCATATTGATAGCAAATTTGGAATCAGTATTCACCAGATGCGCCACATAGAAAGAGTGGTAAAA
>JBBSPT010000097.1:0-8458 GCA_038258515.1 Chitinophagales bacterium
GAAAATACAGAACTCACGCGGTCGCTGAAGCTGCTTATTTGATTCAGCGTAAAATTATCTTCCTGCCTTGGGCTTAGCTTCCTGATTGAACGCATCACTCCTTCGAGTTCATCTGCAAGTTGTACATCCGTAACTTTTTCTTTCCCTTTCACCATTATCGACGGACTACTGGTTTGTTCATTGAATAACTGTCGTGCGAAGCGATAGGACATCATCAGCGATGCATCATAATTCCAGCCAATCATATTCTGACCCACTTTTTTCATCACCCCGATTACTGTGGCCCACTGATCTTTTACCTTCACTTGTTTCCCCACCGCAATCTCAGGTTTTCCAAACAAATTTTCGGCGTTATCATAGCCCATTACGACCACAGGGCTTCCTGTTTGAAATTCGTTTTCGGAAATGAACCTTCCAAATTCAACGGGGACTGGCTGAATATCATTTTCTTCTTTACTGATCCCGTAGAAGTCAACATTCTGCAATGCATACGTTTGGTATTGAATCGTTCCCCTTGACCTTATGAAAAATGCAACTTTGTCCGCGAGCTGGCTTCGTTCTTTTATGAATGCGACTTCTTCGAATTTCGGAACCGGGCGATTTACATACTTCCACCATGGATAGTCAGGACCGCCGGAGTAGTTCCATTTGTCAATATAAATTGTATTCGTTCCAAGGCTCTTAATCTGATTTTGAATATTCATCTCGAGGCTGTTAACAGTTGCTAACACTCCAATAATGCAGAATATTCCAAATGAAATTCCAATTAAAGAAAGCGCGGTTCGCAACTTGTTTACCATAAGCTCCTGCATAGTGAGTCGGAAAGAACTTCCCAATATGTTCAGCGTTTTACGCATCTCACAAAATTAATGTTTAGAAGACTAAAACTGTGTTATTGCACAAAAAGTGGGGTGAACAATTTCATTTATTATATGAGGCCATGAGAACTTTCACAGTCAGCTCCCGGCTTAGGAATAAGTTGTAATAGTGTATTTTGCATTTCCCAGCTAAAGAGATAATATTTTGATGGCAGTTAACGAGAATTTAAGGCTTCAAAAATTCATCACCCTGATTGCGATTTTCCTCTTCATCGTAAAGCTGCTTGCTTGGTACCTGACCGGGTCTCTTGCTATTCTTACCGATGCTCTTGAAAGTATTGTGAATATTGTCGCGGCACTAATTGGAATTTATAGCCTGACACTTTCAGCCAGGCCCAAGGATGAAACGCATCCTTATGGTCATGGAAAAATTGAATTTGTTTCCGCAGCCATTGAAGGGACGTTGATAACGGTTGCAGGACTATTTATTATTTATGAAGGAATAATGAACTTGTTCCATCCTTCCTCAGTTTCAAAATTGGATTTTGGGATTTTGCTTATTGGAGCGTCTGGCGTGATAAACTATGTCGCCGGTCAAGTTTGTATCAAAACAGGAAAAAAGAATAACTCGCTACCACTGATTGCTGCGGGGAAACATTTAAAAACCGATACTTATACGACGATCGGAATATTTGTAGGACTTGTGTTGCTTTATTTCACGAGATGGATTTGGATAGACAGCGCCGTTGCAATTTTGTTTGCATTTCTCATCATCTACACGGGATATAAAATTATACGCACTTCTCTTGCCGGGATCATGGATGAGGCAGATCTGAAATTGCTGGAGAACCTCGTCAATGTACTCGACAACAACCGCCGGGAAAACTGGATAGATATCCACAATCTCCGGATTATAAAATACGGCAGCACGTTACACTGTGATTGTCATTTGACTGTACCGTGGTACCTCAATGTAAATGAAGCTCACGCCGAGATAGAGGCGCTGGCAACGCTGGTGAGACGAGAATTTGGAACAGCAATTGAATTCTTCGTTCACTCCGACGGCTGCAAGGAGTTTTCCTGCCCAATTTGCACCAAACAAAATTGCATGGTCCGTCAACATCCTTTTGAAAAAACTATTGAGTGGACGATTGAAAATATTTCCAAAGACAGCCGGCATAAAATTTTTACCCGGTAAATTCCTGCATAGCCTCATAAAAAAAACCCCTCATTCTCATGAAGGGATTCTCCAAATCAAACCATATATCCATAAAAGTTTTCTGTTAACTTATTTTCAACGGTAGAGACTTATGTTCATCTGTCAGAATACCTGTGGATATTTTACCTGAATTTGAATTAGGAAATTTGATACGGGTTAAAGTTGATTTTCGCGAATCGGGGTACGGTTTTTAGTTAGCAAAGCGGTAATCGTCATCGCCGCTTATTGTAAAAATTTGAATTGAAGGTGTTGTAAAACAATATGTTCGCTAAATAAACGCGGCAGTATTTAAATTATTTTCTGTTGATTCATAAAAGAGTACTGTTACTCCGATGAATGCGTACAGTTACTTTCCGGAATGCAACTTATACGGAAGGGGACAGGTAGAAAAGCGATCGCCGAATTTCTATTTGAAAAGTGAGGCGACGCCAAAAGCAGCTCCTGCAGCCAATGCACCGATAAGCATAACCTTAAAGGCGCCTGCGATTATGGGGACGCCAGTAATTTTGCTTTTGAAATAGCCGAAGATAAACAGGCAGAGGAGGGTAGCAACAATCGAAAACTGCAACGCTTCACGTGAGGAATCTATAAAAAAATATGGACTTAAGGGGATAATTCCTCCGGCAATGTAGGAGACTCCGATGTTCAATGCACTCTTCGTGGCTCTGCGCGGATCTGGCTTGTCCAGCCCAAGTTCAAACTTCATCATAAAATCGACCCATTGTTTTTTGTCAGTCGCAATTTCTTCAGTTGCTTTTATCTGCAGTTCCTCACTCAGGCCAATGCTTTCAAAAAAATCTTTCACTTCTTTTTTTTCCATCTCGGGAATACGTTCTACCTCGGCATATTCCCGCCTCAGTTCGCTGGCGTAATGATCCTGTTCGGTTTTGCCAGCGAGGTATCCGCCAAGTCCCATAGCAATACTGCCTGCTGCTATTTCGGCGATACCTGCAATAACGATGATGTTGCTTTCAGCAATCGCTCCACTCAGTCCGGCCGCAAGAGCGAAGGGGACGGTGAGACCATCGCTCATGCCAATTACCACATCTCTTATCAGGTCGGAACTTTGAAGGTGTTCTTCTACGTGATGGTGGTCGTGTGAATGATGATTGCGATCAGGCATGGTTCAAGATTTAAAGAAAGCGCTGCTGAAACATGGAGCAGGCATTTCAGAAAGGTTGCCCGAAATTATTCCATTTTTTTAAAATGACTGACCTGGGTTTGAAAAGCATGGAATAATATTTATCTATTGACGTTGGGAAAAAAGTTCATGGGAACATGCTGTGCAGTTTCTCTCCATCAGTCATCCAGGAGCCTTGCAAGAAAAAGCAGATCGTTCTTTTTATATTGATTGGTAACATCGGTAAAGCATTTACTGAATTCTTCCAGCAGGTGCTGGATGACTCTTTTGTTACTCAATTGCTTAAAATAAGAGGGAGTCGGCGGTACAGAGATTCTTTTAAAATAATTTTCGACGTCTTTGTGGGAATAAATTTGTCCGTTCAGCGGATCTACGTAGAAATTTACCTTTTCACTTGTTTGCCTTGTGGGATTTGGGAAATTGTAATCGATATCAAAATATCCGAGGATAAATTGTTTTGGAATGTTGATTGCCCTAATCGGGATGTCGAGTAATTCACAGATGATAGAATAAAAAATCCCGTTGGTGATGGCGTTCCCTTTTTTGTTTTCAATGACTTTATTTATAAGGAAGTCGTCCGTAATATCGTAAGCTACCTCGTTTCCCTTTAGTTTATAATAGCTGTAAAGAATGCCGGTGATCACATTAATTTGTTCCAGGGGAGTGAGGTAACTATTTAACTCGAGCCAGATATTTCTTCTTATTTTTTCGATTTCCTGCAATGGAGTGGTTGCTAACATTTCGGGATATTGATAACGGGCTACAAGCAAAGCTCCTTCAAGTAAGTCAGATGAGCCGTTCTTCCATTCAGAAAAGTCATTTACAAGGTCGCGAAAATGGAGCTTTTGAATCAGCATTTCAATTCTGAGCTGCACTCCTTCGTCCGGTGTGTTTTCCCACAAGTGCTCCAGGTTGGGTATAATAGCTCTTCCCATCGAAACGATTCTCTCACTTACCGTCGTGAAAACCTCTTCATCAGGATCATCTATCAGGTGAAAAAGCGCAGATATCTCATTGTTTTCTTGCATTCAATACGGATAATTATTGTTCAAAAATCGATTATGTAAAGATAGAAAAGATTATAAAAGATGGAAGCATCCTGAGAGATCCCGTCCTAAATATGGTTCTTTTGAATCGTGGAATATTGGACTTAACGTCGCAGAATAAAAGGTGTTTTTCGATTGTAGTGCGTCGCATTCAACGCCTATCCATTCTATGATTTCTTTTTTGTCGCTTTCTTTATTGCTTTCTTTTTTGCCGGAGCTTTTCTTCCGCCGGATTTTTTATCAAAGGCTTTTGGATCCTGCGCCAGGACTATCTTTTTAACATCCTCCAGTTCTAAATCCGCTGAATCCTCCGGCGTAATCCTTCCCTTTTCTCCCTTCAGTTTATACATTTTTTTTCCATACCTGATAAACGGTCCCCAGCGGCCATTCTCGATTGCCAACTTTTCAGCAGGCCATTGTTTGATATACCGGTTGGCTTCCTTTGCAATTTTTTTTCCGATCAATTCATTACAATCGCTTTGAGACAAATTTTCAAAATCATAGGCTCTCGGTACATTTATGAAAAGCTCATTCCATTTTATAAAAGGACCGAATCGGCCTTTGCCTTTCGTGATCGGCTTTTCATCATAAAAACCTATGGGTGCATCTTCAATTTTTTTTGCTTTTATAATTTCGATTGCCCGGTTCAAATCTATTTCCAATAGATCTTCGCCTTTCGGAATTGAAATGAACTGCTCGCCAAATTTTACATAGGGACCAAACCTCCCAATGTTCACAGAGACTTCGAGGCTCTCATATTCACCCAATGTCAGCGGAAGTTTAAACAGGTCAAGAGCTTCATTCAGCGAAATGGTTTCAATGCTCTGTGAGGCATTGAGCTTCGCAAATCGTGGCTTTTCTTCATCTTCCTGCGAACCGATTTGCACCATCGGGCCGTATCTTCCCATCCTGGCAAAAACCGGCTTCCCACTTACCGGATCGGTTCCTAATTCACGCTCACCCTTTGCACGGTCTGCATTTTCCAGCGTATGCTGTACGCTTTCATGAAAAGGCTTGTAAAACTTCCCTACCATCGTGCTCCACTTCTGTTTGCCTTCAGCAATCTCATCAAACTCTTCTTCGATATTAGCCGTAAAGGAATAATCCATAACCTTGTCGAAATGCAGACTGAGAAAATCAGTTACCACGAGGCCGAGGTCTGTAGGAAAGAGTTTTGATTTTTCTGCACCTGTGTTTTCTTCGGTCGTTATATTTTCAATCTTATCTTTCTCAAGCCGCAGAATTCGTATTTTTCTTTTCGTTCCTTCCTTGTCCTTTTTTTCAACGTAATTTCTTTTTACAATCGTGCTGATTGTGGGGGCATAGGTACTTGGCCTTCCGATTCCCAACTCTTCCAGTTTCTTCACAAGAGCCGCCTCAGTGTATCTGGCCGGTGGCCGGGTGAATTTTTCTGTTGCAGACATTCTTTCAAAACTTAATACCTGTCCGCTTGCTAACGGTGGCAGCCTGCTTTCGCTGCCCGGCAGGGATACGTTTTCATCATCATCATCAGATTCAAAATACACTTTTAAAAAACCGTCAAATTTCAACACTTCGCCTGTTGCAGTTAATTCGTCGTCCACCTTGCTGATTTTTATCTTCGCAGTGGTCCTCTCAAGTATCGCATCGCTCATCTGACTGGCTATCGTACGTTTCCAAATCAGGTCATAAAGTCTTGCTGTCTCATGATCATTGATGGAATTCACTTCCATTTCAGTAGGCCTGATTGCCTCATGTGCCTCTTGTGCACTTTCATTTTTATTCTTGTAATGGCGGGATTGAAGATATTTTTCTCCAAAGCTTTTGTTTATTTCCTGCTGAATAGCCTCTCTCGCAGTATTACCGAGATTGACACTATCGGTTCTCATGTAGCTAATGCGTCCGCTTTCGTAAAGTCTTTGAGCAATCAGCATTGTTTTACTTACACTGTACCCGAGTTTGCGACTCGCTTCCTGCTGCAAGGTGGACGTCGTGAACGGAGGGGCAGGAGTGCGTTTACCGGGTTTCACCACCACATCTTTTACAGAGTAGGAAGCGCCGATGCAACTGTTGAGGAAATTCGCCGCTTCTTCCACCGTCCGCTGCCTGCCATCTTCGGCCTTAAATGATATCGATTTTCCACTCGTATCTTCTGCCGCCAGCATTGCTTCTATTTTGAAACTGCCTGCAGTCACGAACTGATTTATCTCTCTTTCTTTTTCTACAATTAATTTTACGGCAACGCTTTGCACCCTTCCTGCGCTGAGGCCGCCCTGCATTCCTACTTTCCTCCACAACACTGGCGAAAGCTCGAAGCCAACGATTCTGTCAAGTACTCTTCTTGCCTGCTGGGAATTTACAAGGTCCATATTAATGAGCCTGGGGTTCGCAACAGCCTCTCTGATTGCAGGTTTGGTAATTTCATGAAAAACGATGCGCTTGGTTGTGTGTATGTCAAGCCCGAGCACCTCTGCAAGATGCCAGCTAATACTTTCGCCTTCGCGGTCTTCATCAGATGCCAGCCAGACTTCGCCGGCTTTTTTCGCATGCTGCTTTAGTTCTTTTACAACTTTAGCTTTTTCATCAGGGACTTTGTAGCGTGGGGCAAAATGGTTGTTGATGTCTATACCCATATCGTCCTTTTCAAGATCACGAATATGCCCATAGCAACTTTTTACCTCAAAATCGTCACCCAATATTTTTTCGATTGTTTTTGCCTTTGCAGGAGATTCTACTATCAATAAATTCTTAGCCATGACTATGATCCTCTAATTTTATCTTTTTTCAAAAAAGCTGAATGATCGCTCAGGATATTCTAAGGTACCCCTGCAATATTAGCTTAAAAATTAAAAATGGGATTTTTATTGCTGAATTGGTATTTTACCCGCAGCATATTATCTTCGTCCTGCCCCCCAGATTAAACTGAATCCCGGATTTTTCTAATATCCAAATTTTCAAAGCAGGTTTCTAAAAATTTGTTTAACCTTTGAAGCAGCGATCATCGATAAAACGATTGACAAAAAGATGAATTTGGCACCCGCTTCAATTGATCTTTTTTGTACATAAACACAGCTCAATGAATATAGCATTTTTAGGGTCCGGCAACGTTGCAACTGTACTAAGTGCAGTCGTCACCAATGCGGGGCACAACATAGTCCAGGTTTTAAGCAGGAATATAGAACACGCTAAACGCCTGGCGGAAAGATACGATGCACAGGCAGCCACTTTCACCGGAGAACCATTTGCCAAGGCAGACATTTATATTGTCTCGCTAACTGATGCAGGCCTCGAGTCGATTGACAAAATAAAAGGATTTCGGGATGCCCTGGTAGTTCACACTGCTGGTTCCGTTCCGATGGATGTATTAAAAAATGTTTCTTCCCGCTATGGTGTGCTTTATCCCCTGCAAACGCTCACCAGCGATTCCGGGCATATTCCCAAAATACCTTTCCTCATTGGTGGTAATACCGATGAAACGACTCATCAAGTAATGGAGTTCGCATCTTCGCTATCCGATATGGTGATTGCCTGCAGCGATGAGGAACGACTGCGCTACCATGTGGGAGCAGTATTTGTTGCAAACTTCACCAATCACCTCATGGCAATGGCTGAAAGTTTTTGTGAAAAAGAGAAGATTCAGTTTAAGGCATTGTTGCCGCTGATCAACGAGGTCGCGTACAAAGCGAATCATTTCTCTCCTCTTGAAATGCAAACCGGTCCTGCTATACGGGAAGATATTGTAACATTAAACCGTCATTTGCAAACCCTTTCTCCGCATACAGATCTCAAATACCTTTATCTGAAGCTTTCTGAAAGCATTTTAAAACTCCATCAAAAGAAGGCAAGGTGAGAATTGATCTTTTGAAGGTAACTGCCCTGCCATTTAAAAGTCTCCTTCTATGTTGTTTTGATTGAGAATCAAATCGTCGTTGCTTTTTGCATGGTCTCATATTCCGGGAAAAAGTTTTTTAATGGATTCCCACTTCTTTACTCTTTAACAGTCCTGCTTTCAGTTGGCATATTGCGGTCATGAAATTGTTGTAACATTGCCGGTTTAATACGTTTTCCGGTTGAATCATTTTCTATCTCTTAAATGATGTCGAGGTATTTGATTTTATGAATGAAAAAAGTTTAGTAATAGTTGAGCGCTTGAGTTTACTCTCAAATCTTTAATACATGAACATTCTTTTTGAGTTCCGGAATGTGAGAACTTTCATTTTTGATATAGACGGTGTTCTCACCGACGGAAATTTGC
>JBBSPT010000098.1:0-8432 GCA_038258515.1 Chitinophagales bacterium
GCATTGGGATTATTTTCAAAGCCAGGTAGCAGTGCCAAAGGTTTGCCATCTGTATTAACCGCTACGGGTGTAGAACCAGTTGTATCAATCGAAATGGCTTTGATCTTTGACGCTACGTCTTCACCTGCAGTCTCAAGAGCCCTTTTTATAGAGTGTTCCAACCCTTCGATATAATCCAAAGGATGTTGCCTGAATTGATTTTTACCCGCATCACAAAACATTTGTTGCTTCCATCGCGGGTAATAAAAAACAGAAGAGCTGATTTCTTTGCCATCATCAGCGTCCACGATGATCGCTCTCACTGAATCAGTGCCATAATCCACACCTATTACGAAAGATTTTTCCGGCATGTCAGTTCAGCATTTTTGAAGAGGAACAAGTTAAGTAAAACTCAATAAGTGTCAAAATCACGTTTAAATATATTTCAAACTGTTTGACAAGTTCCTTATAAAATGAGTCACATCTGAATATCACTTGATAAATGTCATGAAGTCCACTGACAAGCGTTTCGGCGATGGTTTGGATGCTTGCCTACATTTTAAAAAATATTATTGGATTGGATTTCTATGTAAAAAGTGGGTTGCGCCTGACACAAACTTGAAATCAAATTAAATGGACGCCGTTGCTAAAACTTTTTTTCCTCAAAGTAACTTTTTTTGAAGACACCCGCTTACTTCTGATCCCCCTGCCGGTTTATCGGCAGGGCCTTTTTTTTAATTGACATTGTGCTACATGATTCAAATTCTGATCTATTTTAAAAAAATTCCGACGCAGTGAAACCAGTTCAACGCTGGCACTATTTTTATTAGTGCAAAAAGTACACAACAAAAAAGAGTACAGCAGTTTGAAAAATCTATATTCTGCCAGTTGAATTTAAAAAACCCCAATTTCACCAAATGGAGACAACTCAACCCCACATGCAAGGCTTATCAGAAAATGAAGTATTGCAGTCGCGAAAGCAGCACGGAACAAATCGACTTGAGGACAGGAAAGAGTCGGTGTTTATTGATGTGATCAAGGGAATCGTACTTGAGCCGATGTTTGTTTTATTACTCGCCGCATGTGTTATTTACTTTATTGCCGACCAGTACCTTGATGGTTTGATCATGCTGGTAGCAATTTTTATTGTCGCAGGGATTTCATTGTATCAAAAGTTCAGAAGCGAGAATGCTGTAAATGCATTGAGAAAACTTTCAGCCCCAAAGTCAACCGTTATTCGTGGCGAGTCAAGCATCAAAATTGATTCAGAAGAAATAGTAGTCGGTGACATTTTACTCCTGGCAGAAGGTGAAATCATTTCCGCCGATGGATCCATCATCTCACTCCAGGATTTCTCAGTTAACGAATCTTTGATAACCGGGGAATCGCTGCCAGTCTATAAAGTTGAAGATGATAAAGCCGAAGTTTTCAGGGGAACCGCAGTTACCAGTGGAAGTGCCACCGTGAGAGTTACCAATGTGGGAGCAACTACTGTATTTGGAAAGATTGGATTATCCCTTGGGCAAATCGAGGTGATAAAAACACCTCTTGAAAATCAGATCAATTCCTTTGTCAAAAGCATGGTGCGTATTGGTATCGCTGCTTTCTTAATTGTGATTGGAATAAACTTCTACAGCTCCGGAGATTTTTCAGGTTCGTTCTTGCAGGGCTTGACTTTGGCCATGAGCATTCTGCCTGAAGAGATTCCTGTAGCGTTCACAACCTTCCAGGCGCTCGGAGCATTCCGCCTCTTAGGATACCAGATCATCGTGAAGCGTCCGCAGTATGTTGAGACTCTCGGCTCAGCAACCGTTATCTGCGTTGACAAAACGGGAACACTAACTGAAAACAAGATGAGCATTGAATTCCTGTACGATGCTATTTCTGATTCAACATTTCATTTTACAGGGCAAGGCGAAATGCCCCAAAAGCTGGTAGAATATGCAATGTGGTCGAGTGAAACAGATCCCTTTGATCCCATGGAAAAATCAATTCATGATCTCTACAGTCGCATCACGAAAGAGGATAAACGTCCGCAATACAAACAGGTACACGAATACCCGATTGATGGGAAACCGCCCATGATGACTCACATCTTTGCAAACAGTGAAGGACAAACAATTATTGCCGCGAAGGGAGCGCCGGAAGCACTTTTAAAAAGATCGCAGCTATCGCCAAGTCAAATTAAAAAAATAGAAGATCAACTTTATGTTTACGCCAAACAAGGTTTCAGAATCCTGGGAGTAGGAAAAGGTCTTTGGGAAAATGAAAAAAAATGGCCGGAATCGCAGCAGGAATTTCTTTTCGAATTTCTTGGATTAGTTGCGTTCCACGATCCTCCCAAACCAAATATCGGGCAAACCCTGGAGACATTTTACGATGCGGGCATTGCTGTAAAAATGGTTACAGGAGATTATGCAGACACAGCGCTTACTCTTGCAAAACAAATTAATCTTCAGAACGATGGACAGGTACTGACAGGTGAGAATGTTCTCAATATGTCAAATGAAGAATTGAAGCAGAAATCAAAACAGGTGAACATTTTTGCGAGGATGTTTCCGGCTGCAAAAGTTAAGCTCGTGAACGCTTTGAAAAAGAATAGCGAAGTGGTAGCAATGATTGGTGATGGAGTGAATGACGCCCCCGCACTCAAGGCATCGCATATAGGAATAGCGATGGGGCATCGAGGTAGCGAGGTGGCTAAAAATGCCGCCTCACTGATCATCATTGACGATGACCTTGGACATTTGACTGAGGCTGTGGCCCTCGGAAGAAAAATTTATGACAACCTAAAAAAAGCCATCCGCTATATCGTTTCCATTCACATTCCCATCATTCTCATCGTAACGCTGCCCTTGATTTTCTCCTGGAAATTCACGGATATTTTTTCGCCGGTTCATGTAATTTTCCTGGAACTAATCATGGGTCCTACCTGTTCAATTATTTATGAAAATGAACCGATGGAACCGGGAAAGATGAACCTCCGTCCAAGACATCTCTCTTCCACTTTTTTTACTGCCAGGCAGTTATGGGTAAGTATCGTGCAGGGAATCATGATTACCATCGGATGCCTGGGGATGGGATATTATTTTATGCAGCAGCACGACGAACCAATGGTGCGTACCGTAATTTTTATCACCTTATTATTTGCAAATATTTTTCTTACCCTAAGCAATCGCTCCTTCCGTAGTTCTGTTTTAAAAACAATCAGGTATAAAAACTATTTAGTTCCACTCATCACTGTCATTTCATTGTCATTTATCATGTTGTTTCTGTATGTTCCTTTGACCCGCCAATTATTCAACCTTGAGCGGTTAGATCTCTCAACAATTGCTTGTTGTATCCTTATTGCGTTTCTCTCCACTTTTTGGATCGAGGGTCTTAAAATTTACAGGAGCGGAAAAATGTCTCTGCGCTAAAAAATAATAATTAGGAAGGAACGAAAAAAGGATGGAATATTTGAGCTGAACTTCATCAACAGCTTTCCCCGCATCACTAATTGAAACAAGTCAACGCTTCATTTTCGTTAACAAAAACCTGCAATACCAGGCCTTAAAAGGCATTCAAAATTCAGCTATTTTTTGTAAATTTATCGGAAGAAAATTCCGTCGGTTCTACTGTAAGGTATTTGTGAGTATATATTTTGACAGTGATCCTTTTTTCGGTATAATGTGAGTTCTATTATCTAACATTCTAAAATAAAATCCTATGAAATCGGATGTGCAAATTCAAACTGAAATAATGGAGAAGATTAAGTCTGATCCATTCCTGGTTGCAGCCGAAATCGGAGTAGCAGTCAAGAACGGGATTGTTACACTTGCAGGCGAGGTCAGGTCTTTTGAAACTAAAGCAGCAATTGAAAAAATTGTAAAAAGAACCGACGGAGTGAAAGCTTTCGCAGAAGATATCCAGATCGAAGGGCCACCCTTTTTCAAAAAGACTGATAAGGCAATAGCGGAAGAGGTTTTCGAAGCGCTGAAAGATCATATTTTGTTACAAAAAAAACCTATAACAATAAAAGTCGAAAACGGGATCGTGCGACTGGAGGGTGAAGTAGATCATAATGACGAAAGAATCGATGCAAAAAATGCTTTGAAAAATATTACCGGAGTGACCGGGGTGATAAACCTGCTAACAATCGTGCCCTCCGGAGATGACCTGACGGGCAAAATATTACTAGCTCTTGACCAGTCACCACACTTAGATTCAGATAAAATTTCGGCGTTGGTTATTGGTTCAGTCGTCACTCTTACGGGCAAGGTGAATTCACAATTTGAAAAAGAACATGCGGAGAAACTTACATCCGCGATTGATGGCGTGAGCCGTGTTGGGAATGAAATTGAAATAGATGTTCTGCGTTATGAAGTAGAAATGTAAAATGGGGCAAAAAAAGGGGAACTGGAGTTCGCCAGTTCCCGGATACTTTTCATCTTTCAAAACCAGGTGTTTCTCGATTCTTATTGCAAACATAGGTTGGCCATCTTTTCAATTTTATGAACAAAATCATCGAAACTGATGATTGTAGTCAGTTGAAATATCTTCCGGCAATCAATCTGCTTACAACAATACGGTTCAGGTTGCAAATCCGCAGGGAAAGTGCGATAGTCTTTCATTCCTGATAGCTTAAGAAATTTTTTTTATTCTATAATTTTAGTTTGAGCCACAAACCCGATAGGGTCACTGAAATGATTAATCTCATAGCTTCCGATGACGATAGTTCTGCTAACTAGTTCGCGTAAAAAATATTTTTGTTCTAGAAACTTATAATCGTTAAACAAAGTTTATCGCATCTAAATCCGGGAAAGAGAACACACAGACGCTAAAACCATCTCATCACGCCTTTTATTTTTCCACAAATAAACCAGCACAGAAAATGAAAATGTGGGGCAAATATTTTTCGCTGAAAAATACAATTTGGTTCACCAAAGCCATTGTGGGAATAGAAGGAAATAGATTTAGAACAGATAACAATAGCAAAGCAAACAAGCACAGAAACAGGTTAAGAATTGCAGAATTACGTAAGAAGTAAAAAAGAATATTAATTGAAGAATCATTGAAACTTGGCAACACAATATCCGGCCTAACCCTGGCCCAATTAGATTTCGAAATGAACTCGTGGAGAAGAGCATTGGAAACGATGCGGGATGAAAATATAATTCTGAAAAACCGTCTTTCAGCGATACTTAAAACAGAGTTCAACAAAAGTCTCCTTGAAAGTGTGGAGCGCTTCCATGCAAACTTGATAAAGCAGGACGAAATGATCACACTGCTAAGAAGCGACGCCTCTGATCTTGACCTTCTTCTAAATGGTCACACAAGGAGCGCTGGAACGGTCGAAAATGATACCTGCAAACAATTTGAATACTTCCGTAAAGTTATCTTCCATGCTAAAAAGGATTTTAGCGCTTTGCAATTCGAATTTCATGAATACTTTGGAAAAAATCTTTGAGCATTCGGCCATTTGTTATTATTTAAGCATAAATTTTCATAAATAACAACCGGTAATTAATTGATTAGACTTTGTAATCTTTTCAAATCAAGGACGGTAATGTTTCCCTGCTTTATTTCTATAAGCCTTTCACTTTTGAAATCGCTCAGCGTTCTGATCAGCGATTCTGTTGCAGTTCCGGCTATGCTGGCGAGATTTTCCCGGCTGATATCAATGGCAAGCGTTCCGTCCTTGTCCTGGTATTTCTTCTGAAGCATCATGAGGGCCTCCGCTACTTTTTTGCGCAGCGAATTATAGGCAAAGCCAAGCAGTTGATCTTCTTTTTCAGTAACATTCTTTGCGAGCAATTGAATAAATTTTTTAGTCACTTCCAAATTATAGTTGATCAAATCTTCGAAATCTTGTTTCGGAATAATTGCCAGCTCTGCATCCTCAATTGCTTCGGCGGTATCCATATAAACCCTGCCCTGCAGCAGCGCAACATAACCAAAAAAATCTCCCGGGCTTGAAAGGCCGGTGACCAAATCTTTCCCGTCTTCATGGGTTCTGTAGGTCTTCACTTTTCCTTTAATTACATAGAACAAGCTGTTAGGATGATTTCCCTCAGAATAGATTATCTGTTTTTTCCTGTAGGAATTTGTATTTCGGTCTTCGGTAAAATTTTTTAATGAGTTATTTCCCCCGGCAGCAGTGACAATGGTTTGCAAACCATCCAAACCGGGCGAGAAAGATTCCCTGAGAAGATCCATTTTTTTTAAGCGGCTGTCGACAGCTTTCAGGAGTTCTGTGCCATCGAACGGTTTCGTGATATAGTCATCAGCACCGAGTTCCATCCCCTTTCGAAAATCCGTGCGCTCGGTTTTTGCAGTTAAAAAAATGAAGGGCGTATTTTTAACACTTTCATTTCTGTGAACGGCGTGAAGAACGCCATAGCCATCAAGGCCGGGCATCATAATATCGCAAATGATAAGATCTGGAGAATACTTGAGCGCTTCTTCAACACCCTTTTTCCCATTCTCGGCCATGATCACCTTGTAGTTGGAAAGCGCTAAAATTTCTGCGGTATTTTCCCGGATGTCGTCATTGTCCTCAATCAGCAAAATCGTTTTCCTGTTTTTCTGTTGCATGATCAAATGTAATTATAAACTCCGTGCCTTTTTCGAGTTCGCTTTTGTATGTGACAGTTCCCTGTAAAAGCTCTGCATACTTTTTCACGATGTGAAGTCCAAGGCCCGTCCCCTGGATATTTGCAGCATTTGATGCCCTGAAAAATCTTTCCATTAAATGTTTCTGATCATCCTTTGAAATACCCATCCCATGATCCTTCACCGAGAACCGGAAGTTATCATCTGACAAACAAGTTTTAATCTCTATTTTAGTTCCATCCGGCGAAAACTTACTTGCGTTGGATACAAGGTTCATAATGATGTGTTTCAGCAACGCAGGATCCATCAAAACAGATTGACCTCCCTCGTGCGAATATAAAATTTCCTGCTTCTTTCTCACGGTATTCTTGATCTCTTCAATAACAGTTGCAATGTAATTTTCAATATTAAATTTACTTAGTCTCACCTGTATCTTTCCCTCCTCGATCTTACCTACACTCAACAGGTCATTTAAAATATCGGTAAGCATATTCACGGACGATATAATTCTCTGTAAGTGTTTTTCACGTCGCGGCTGATCTTCTGTGTTAGTATATTTTTCAATTAAATAAGCCGAAGAAAGCACGGTACTGAGCGGAGTGCGAAACTCGTGGGAAGCCGTCGAAACAAAGTTTGATTTAAGTTCTCCTAATTCTTTTTCTTTCTCGAGCGCTTTCCAAAGATCTTTCTCCGCTTTTAGTCTTTCAGAAATATCGACTGCTATTACCATAAAACCTGTGGGCAATCCACTCTTGTCTGCAATGGTGGTCAGGGTTAGTGCGACGGGAAAAGTTGAACCATTCTTTCGCACATAGGTATATCGTTCCTCGTCGTGAATTTTGCGTTTCGATTTCTCGATCAGCAATAGAAAATCATCACGAAAAGCAATCCCTGTTTTCTCTTCAAGTTCATCGCGCTTTCGTTTCATTTCCGCTTTGTCATGAAACAAAATCATGGGTCTCTTGTTGATAATTTCATGCTCACTATAACCAAGGTTTTTTGAGGCCTCGGGGTTAAAGAGATTAATAATTCCGTGTGCATCCGTGGCGATGATGATTGCCCCGGCATTGTCGAGTAAAGCTTGCTGATAGGACAATGCAGCTTCCAGCTTGCCCGAGGAATATTCCAGTTGATGCAATGCATCAGTCAGTTCGCTGGTCCGCATCTTCACCGTTTCTTCCAATTCATCATTTAGCTTTATTATTTCCTGCTCTGCTTTTTTTCTTATTGAAATGTCATGAATGAAAGCAATGACGTTCCTGTCACCATCGTTCAAATAATTTCCAAGACTTATTTCCACAGGAAATTCGGTGCCGTCTTTTTTAGCGGCAAATAAATCGAGCCCCACGCCCATCGGGCGAATCTTGGGATCCTGGATATACTGATTTCTGTGCTCTACATGCGGGTGGCGGAATCTTTTCGGCATGAGAAGTTCAATTCTCTCCCCGAGGAGTTCGTCTGCTTCATAGCCGAAAAGCTGAAGGGCAAAAGGATTTATCAATTGAATTATTCCTTTGCTATCCGCTACCACTATGCCCATGGAGGCATGCTGGAAAAGAGCTATATTTTTGGGCGAAGATTGCATGTTATAAAATTACTGAAAGGAAAAAGACCGGCTATAAAACTGATTCATTCCTGATTGCAAAACTGAATTTATGAGATCACGTTCAATTTTGCCGGAACATTATTTGCCTTTCGGCAACTCAAGCAACAAAATCGAGTGGCAAATGTTACTAAAAAAACCCCGGGGGTATTATAGCCGGGTGTTATATTTTTTTCCGTATCACTAATCCAAATGCAGATTAAATTCGTATGGATTTAAAACAAAAATTTCCGGATGGTTAAATTTTTACAGCTTA
>JBBSPT010000099.1:0-8394 GCA_038258515.1 Chitinophagales bacterium
AATGCAATATCTTTAGGATGATAAGGATATTACAATAACTGCTAATTAGAGAACATTTACATCTGTTTTGTAGGGATATTTTTACTAATTCGTGGCAATTGATTGCTGAATCCAAGGGGAATCGGATAAGTGATACATTCAGTTGTTCGAACGCGAAACAGCAACACGGAAGATGGGATGGGTTATTTCCTTAAGATTTGATGTTAGTTAAAATATAAAAAACCACTTCGCCCCTTTTGATCAAAAAAATGTAAACCAGACTTTCTTCTTTTGTTAAATATGGGGGATCATCTTCAAATAAAAAAGAACGCAAAAAAATACGACGCAGTGATTGTGGGATCAGGCGCCGGTGGAGGTATGGCGGCTTATGTGCTTGCAAATGCAGGCTTAAAAGTTTGCCTGGTAGAAGCGGGACCGATGTTTGATCCTGCTATTCATTCATCTCAATTAAAAAATTCCTGGGAGTCGCCGCGGCGCGGAGCTCCGACCAGGTTTCGTCCTTTCGGCGATTTTGATGGTTCCTTTTGGGGATGGGAAATTGATGGGGAGCCTTATACAAAAGCAGAAGGTACGAATTGGGACTGGTGGCGAGCCCGCATGGTCGGAGGTCGCACAAATCACTGGGGGCGTATATCTCTTCGTTTCGGACCGAAAGATTTTAAACGACGTAGTATAGACGGGCTTGGAGACGACTGGCCGATAGGTTACAATGATTTAAAACCTTACTATGATAAGATAGATAAATTCATTGGGATCTTTGGAACGAACGAAGGATTAGAGAATGATCCCGATGGATTTTTTCAGCCACCACCAAAGCCACGGTTGCATGAATTGATGATAAAAAAGGCGGCAACCGGAATAGGTGTTCCCGTGATTCCCTCCCGCATGTCTATCCTTACCAAACAAATAAACAAAGAGCGCGGCGTTTGTTTTTATTGTAATCAATGCTGGCGCAGTTGTAAGGTGTATGGCGACTTCTCATCTTCGTCAGTGCTGGTAAAGCCCGCATTGGAAACCGGGAATGTTGACCTTGTAACCAATGCCATGGCTCGCGAGGTGGTCACTAATAAAGATGGCGTCGCCACAGGAATATCTTATGTGGACAAAAATGATTCGCAGGAGTACCAGGTTTCGGGAAGGGTTGTCATTCTTGCAGCGAGTACTGCAGAAACTGCCCGTCTTCTGCTAAATTCAAAATCATCGAGACATCAAAACGGACTCGCTAATTCCAGCGGCGTTGTGGGCAAGTACCTTCACGATTCTACAGGCGCTGCGATGCGTGGTATTGTTCCCTCTTTACTTGGAAGAAAACGCTATAATGAGGATGGCGTCGGCGGAGCTCACATTTATTCCCCCTGGTGGCTCGACAATAAAAAGCTTGATTTTCCAAGAGGTTACCACATTGAATATGGTGGGGGCATGGGAATTCCAATCTACGGATTCAATTGGGGAATAGAAAATATGAATGGAAAGTTCAAAGTAAATGGGGAGCAAAAGGAAGCCGGAGGCTATGGGAAATCTTTGAAAGAAGACATGCGTTTTTTTTATGGGGCAGAAGTGGGCATGGCAGGCCGCGGAGAAGCAGTGCCGCGAATCGATAACTACTGCGAAATAGATCCCAGCGTTGTTGATAAATGGGGTATTCCTGTCTTGCGCTTTCACGTCAAACATTCGGAGTATGAAATAAAACAGGCAAAACACATGAAGGAAACCTTCAAAGAAATAATGCACAACATGGGAGCAGTTGCTACCTGGGGATTAGAGGACATGCACAACGAAACAAATAATTGGGGATTGGATAATCCGGGTAATGTAATTCATGAGGCCGGAACGGTGCGCATGGGAAACAACCCCAAAACTTCTGCCCTAAATAGCTGGAGCCAGGCGCACGATTGTAAAAATCTTTTTTGTGTTGATGGAAGCCCCTTTGTGTCGCAGGCAGATAAAAATATCACATGGACCATCCTCGCGCTCTCGTTGCGTACTTCAGAGCACATTGTAGATGAGCTTAAGAAACAAAATCTCTGATTTCTTTAAAGAAAAATATAATTATTCTTCACCCCTAAACTAAGTCTTACAGATGCGGCCAATTGTTCAGATATCACTTGACCTTACCAATATAGAAGAAGCGCTGGAAACGGCTGCCATGGCCCTGAAGGCTGGTGTCGACTGGCTGGAAGCAGGCACGCCGCTTCTGCTTGCAGAAGGATTGCATGGCGTGAGAAAATTGCGTGAAGCTTTTCCTGCAGTGCCGATAGTGGCAGATCTGAAGACTATGGACGGTGGCTACCTCGAAACAGAAATGATGGCTTGTGCCGGAGCTACTCATGTGGTTGTGATGGCACGGGCTCATGAAGAAACAATCAGGTGTGCAGTGAGGGCCGGCGAAAGATTTGGCGTAAAAATTATGGGTGATAATCTTGGCTGCGAAGATAAGGTGGAGGCTTCGAAATGGCTGGAAGAGTTGGGGTGCGATTACCTGGTGCATCACATTGGTTACGATGAAAGAAGGGGTATTGCTGCAAGAGGTGAACGCATGCCGAGCCCGATGGATGAACTAAAGGAAATCGTGAACGCTGTGAAGATACCTGTGCAGGCAGTGGGTGGTCTCACGTTGGAGCAAGCAATGCTCTGTCCTGAGTATGGCGCTCCGTTAGTTGTCCTTGGCGCGCCATTGACTATCGATGGTGATAACTTTAAGACAGCGGGCGGAGACCTGGAAGCCGTGCTGCGGATGATTTGTCAAAAAGTACATTCTTACGAGCTGAATGATTGTTAACTTTCTTCCTTCGAAAACTGCCTGCAATGAATATTTTAAAAGATAAAAAATGAAATCAGCTGCTGTTGTAAATTATGCTCCTCAAAAAGGAGCTGTTGAGTTGAGGGAAATTGACAAACCAATATTCGGGGATGAAGATGTGTTGCTGGAGGTAAAAAATATTGGAGTGTGCGGCAGCGATCTCCATCAGTGGACCGCCGACCATAGCTGGCCTGTAAATTATCCTGTGGTGCTGGGTCATGAATTTTGCGGCGTGGTTGCTGAAACGGGAAGCCGTGTGAAGGTGTGGAAACCGGGAGACCGGGTAGTGAGTGAGACTGCGGCAGTTATTGATTTAAACAACCCGATGTCGAGAGTCGGCCTTTACAATCTTGATCCTAACCGGAAAGGATTTGGTTATGGAGTAAATGGCGCTATGACGCGATATGTCTCTGTACCCGCCCGTTGCCTTCACAGGATTCCAGGCACTTTGCCCTTCAACGAGGCGTGCCTTACGGAACCCTGTTGTGTTGCTTATGCTGCAGTGGTGGAGCATAGCCGCCTGAGGCCCGGCGATCGCGTCATTGTTTTAGGGCCGGGAACAATTGGCTTGTTGTGTGCAGTTATGGCCAGGTTGTGTGGCGCTGAAGTCGCGGTTGTTGGTTTGGAGCATGATGCAAATCGTTTAATGATTGCAGAGCAATATGGATGTTCCGGTTTAATCGGCGACGCCTCCTGGTGGGCCAACGAGCGGGACGGACTTGGGGCAGATTGTGTGATAGATGCAGCAGGGACGAGCCTCACTCTGCAGATTGCCATGAAACTAGTAAGACCAAATGGACACATCACCAAGGTGGGATGGGGGCCGCAACCTTTAAATTACAACCTTGATCCGATGGTGCAAAAGGGAATAACTATACAAGGCAGTTTTAGTCATAACTGGCCAATGTGGGAGCGGGTAATTGCCTTGCTTGCCAGCGGGCAACTCAATGTAAAACCTCTCATTGGTGGTGAGTGGCCGATCACTCAATGGAAAGAAGCCTTTGAAAAAATGCATTCTGGTGCAATAGTAAAAAGTATCCTTCAAGCAGTTTAACATGAGACTAAAAGACAAAGTGATCATTGTTACTGGCAGTTGCACCGGCATCGGGAAAGCCATCGCATTGAAATGTGTTGAAGAGGGAGCTTTTGTAATCATACATGGTCTTGAAGAAGATCTTGGAAGAGCCGTAGTTAAAGATTTAGAAGATCAAAAATCTGCTTTGCTCATTGAAGACATTACCAATGAAGGTGCGCCACAACGGTTAGTTGACATGGCGATAAAAAAGTTTGGAAGGCTGGACGTCGTAGTAAACAACGCAGCAATGGTAACATCTTCTAACATTCAAACTACTGATCTCACTTTCTTCAGAAAAGTGTTGGAAGTAAATACGATCGCTCCCTTTGCACTGATACAAGCGGCGCTCCCACATCTAAGTAAACAAAAAGGATGCGTGTTGAATATTGGTTCCGTAAATGCCTATAGCGGAGAGCCAAATTTATTAGCCTACAGCATTTCGAAAGGTGCACTGATGACGATGACCCGCAATCTCGGAGATACTCTTTTTCGCGAAAAAGGAGTGAGGGTAAATCAAATTAATCCCGGGTGGGTGCTGACTGAAAATGAAATGAACCGTAAAAAAGAACAGGGTCTTGCAGAGGACTGGTATAAAGATCTTCCGGACGTATATGCTCCTGCCGGACGAATATTATGGCCGGCCGAAATTGGAGTCGCTGCTATTTACTGGCTTGCTGATGAGAGTGGCCCTGTAAGCGGACAAGTGGTGGAGATTGAGCAACATCCTTTTATTGGAAGAAATCCACCTAAGGATAACAACACACTTAAAAACTGATCGATAAAAGAATTCTTTGAATGCCGAAATTAGCAGTTTTCCCCAAAGCCTTTATGAATGCATTGTGCAAAGATGGAACGATGCAGGTTTCAGAATGGATCGACCTGGCTTCAACGTTAGATGTAGAAGGGTTGGAATGGTATGCAGGATTTTTAGAAATGCAGGATAAAAAAACCTGGCCTCTTTTTAGGAAGCAGGTCGAGGCAACCGGCAAGGTGATTCCGATGTTATGCTGTTCTCCTGACTTTACACATCCCGATGCGAAGTTCAGGGAAAGGGAAATTAAGAAGCAGAAAGATTGGATTGATATGACTTGTGTTCTTGGCGGATCTTACTGCAGGGTGCTTTCAGGACAACGAAGACCACAGCTATCCAATGAAGAAGGGATCAGGCTGGCAGCATCCTGTATTGAAGAGTGTTTACCTTATGCCGAGGTAAATGGCATCACACTCATTTTAGAAAATCATTATAAGGATGACTTTTGGGAATATCCCGAATTTGCACAAAAAAAAGATGTGTTCTGCGATTTGGTGGCAAGCATTCACCATTCCAATTTCGGAGTGAACTATGATCCCAGCAATGCCTTTCTTGCCGGTGATGATCCGCTTGAGTTGTTGTATGCCGTTTCTGATCGTGTAGTCACCATGCATGCCAGCGACCGTTATCTTATTAGCGGGACTTTAGAAGATTTAAAAAAAGAAGAGAGCGGAGTAGCCGGCTACGCAAAACGTTTGTGTCATGGTGAAATTGGAAAAGGCCTGAATGACTACGATAGCATTTTTGCAGAATTAAAACGGGTTGGCTTCAATGGCTGGATCAGTATTGAAGATGGGGTTGATGGAATGGATCAACTTGAAAGGAGCGTTGATTTTTTACAGAAGAAGATTGCAAAATATTGGTCAGCATAATGTTATTCGCGCAGAAAAATCATTCGTCATTTTTGCATAGTCTCAGGCGAATAAAGGATTAAAATTCTTAGCTTTAATAAGATCAGACAAATTGGAAAATCGGGAATTTTTTCCGACAAAATGAATCCTTAAAATACACCTCATGCGAAGGAAAATCACACTCTTTTTATTATGCGCATCGATTTTTTATTTTCCAGTTCTTGCACAACATCAGCATACTGAAGATTCTCATGCGGTGCAGGCTGACATCCAGGTTGAATCGCAGCCCTTGCTTGCCCAGGCGATGCGGATAGAGCAGGCCTTGTCATTCCTGGGAAGTTCGCTTTCTCCGGGGGATATAAAAAAGCTTGGGGCCTTGCAACATGAACCTCCCGGACCCTCCGTCACTAAGGCTATACAACAAATTTTAGATCCTTACTGTATCAGTATTGTACAAATAAATCCCGAAGCAAGAGTAAAAGTGAAACGTGGAAATGCAAAGATTAAACTGGTACAGGGAGGCTGGACTAATTTCCTGGTCAAAGTTTATAATGATGCAGGTGTTAACGCTCAATTAAACGTAGAGAGTCCGAATGAATTACCGCCTATGCACGGATCATCCGGAGGAGCAACAGTCGACCCGCAGAATGTCATCACACATGGTCAGTCTTTAAACAGGTTCGTCGCAATGGATATATATCGCAATGCTCCACTAATGCCAAATCTGTCGGGGCTTAAGCTGGAATATGTAGTGCTACAGATCTACAGCAAAGATGCAGGCAAGCGCGAAGTGGAAATGGGATTTAACATCGGGCAAGGCACACAAGATATAGGCTTCCGGAATACGATCAGTTTCCTTTTCGACATTCAACCCGCAGTGAAAGTAACTTTTGAAATAAAAGATGATGATGGCTCTCCATCAATGGCATCGTTTATTATCAAAGATAATATCGATCGGATCCCGGGCAGGTTGCAGGGAATTTATCCCTTGCCTTCAAAAAGAGTAGCTGCGCTTGATGAATATCCTGATTTTTTCTTTCAGAAACAGATCTATCGCAAAGATGGAGAACACGTTCAACTGGCACCTGGGAAATATTCAGTCACCTTTACGAAAGGACCGGAGTATATTCCGCAGGTGATTGAACTTGCAATTCCCGCCGGAATAAAAACTTTCAAACTGCCGGTGAAACTAAAACGATGGATTCATCTTTATTCTTTAGGATGGTACAGCGCCGATCACCATGTGCATGCCGCAGGATGTGCCCATTATGATAGTCCTGAAGAAGGCGTACCCCCGGAATTCATGTGGAGACAGTCTTTAGGAGAAGATTTGAATGTAGCTGCGATACTAGCCTGGGGCCCCAGTTGGTACCATCAGAAAACATATTTCACCGGAAAAGATGACCCGCTTTCAAATAAAAATAATCTCATTCACAATGATGTGGAAGTCTCAGGATTTCCATCTTCTCATGCCGGCCATATCGTATTGTTGCGGATCAAAGAAGATGATTATCCCGGCACCACACGGCTTGAGCAATGGCCAAGCTGGACATTGCCTATATTATCCTGGGCAAAATCCCAGGGAGGCGTTACGGGATATGCTCATTCGGGCTGGGGTTTAGAACCTGTGCAGTTCACCGAAGAACTTCCTAATTATGTTATGCCAAAAATGGATGGCATTGGTGCAAACGAATATATTGTAGCTGTAACCGAAAATCTTGTTGACTTTTATAGTCTTGGTGATACGCCGGTGACCTGGGAACTCAATATGTGGTATCATACTTTGAATTGTGGCTTCGCGACGAGAATTAGCGGAGAAACTGATTTCCCCTGCATTACAGACCAGGTTGTCGGAATCAGTCGCAGCTATTTTCAAAGTGATAGCGGAGTAAATTATAATTCTTACGTGGCAGCCTTGAAAAAAGGAAGGAGTTATGTTTCAGAGGGAGGGTCGCACATATTAGATTTCAAAGTGAATGATCAGGAAGTTGGTGTAAAAGAAAGTACAGTAAATTTAAAGGGAAACCAGTCAGTCGCCATATCAGCAACCATAGCCGCTTATCTCCCCAAGCTGGAAGATACCGTAACAGGAGAGGATATGAAGAAGAGAATACCGTTCAATCAATCCTGGAGTATTGAAAGAGCCCGGAAAGGGAATAGCAGGAACATAAATGCACAACTTATAGTGAATGGAGTTGTCGTGGACACAGCCGAAATCATAGCCGACGGGACACAACAAAAAATCAACTTTTCTTATTTGACGGACCGATCCTGCTGGGCGGCCATCCGGGTGCTCGGGAGTTCACATTCAAACCCGATATTTATCCTGGTGGATGATAAACCCATACTGGAAAAACGAAGCGCACAGTGGTGTAAAGATGCGCTGGATAAATGCTGGGAAATGAAAGCGCCAAACATTCGTCCGGAGGAAAGGCCAGCGGCCAAAGAAGCCTACGACAAGGCGCGAATGGTTTACGAAAAAATGATTGATTAAATTCCATAATAGATTTTCCATTGTTGACTGCCGATAAAATGTCAAAGACTTTCCAATCGAATTGTATCGATAATAAAAAAGTATCACGTTGCTGAAATCAATTTGGCTGCTATCTTGATAATTTCTCCTGAAAAAAATCACTATGCTCTTTAAGAATTTTTTTAAATACAAACTCTTTTTATTAGCACTTAGTCTTTATTGTACTTTCCCGGCCACGGCTCAAAACTCAGACACGTTGTGGCTTCAAAAAATAAATCTATCCAGGTTTACGCAGGACTGGAAGATTAAACCAATTTCAAATTCATTTAAGATTGCAGGCCAGGAATTCAAAAATGGATTGTCGTCTCACACGGAAGGTTATCT
>JBBSPT010000100.1:0-8366 GCA_038258515.1 Chitinophagales bacterium
ATACGCGATGTTGGAAAAGCAATGGGATTATCAGTTGATACAGTGACTCGTTTGTCAGGTTCTATTTGGGAATTCACTGACGAATGGTTTGATGACAAACGATTGTCAGATCAAAGTTTAAACCCTGGCGACAAGCACCTTCGAAAGGTGCTTGAACTCACAAAAGAGTTTATGGGCTTTCCACGACAGCTCGGTCAGCATACAGGTGGTTTCGTTATTACACGCAGCAAGCTCAGTGATCTTGTGCCCGTGATGAATGCCCGAATGCAGGCCAGGACCTGCATTGAATGGAATAAGGATGATATCGATGCGCTTGGTTTTATGAAGATAGATGTATTAGCGCTCGGCATGCTCACCTGTATCCGCAAAGCATTTGATCTTGCAAAAATGCATTATGGTCTCGACCTGACACTGGCCAACATTCCGCAGGATGATCCCAAAGTGTATGAAATGATCTGCCATGCTGATACGATTGGCGTGTTCCAGATTGAAAGCCGTGCACAGCAAAGTATGCTGCCAAGACTAAAGCCAAAATGTTTTTATGATTTGGTGATCGAAGTCGCCATCGTGAGACCCGGGCCGATACAGGGCGATATGGTGCATCCATATTTGCGCAGGCGCAATGGCGAAGAGGTTGTTGAATATCCATCCAAGGAATTGAAAGAAATACTTAAACGCACCTTGGGTGTTCCGCTGTTCCAGGAGCAGGCTATGAAGATCGCGATTGTAGCAGCAGGGTTTACCGCGACTGAAGCGGATGAATTACGGAGAAGCATGGCCACTTTTAAAGCAAAAGGCTTGGTATCGCAATTCCAGGGAAAGCTGATAAACGGGATGATGAAGAATGGCTATAAGAGTGATTATGCAGAACGTGTGTTTAAACAACTGGAGGGTTTTGGCAGTTATGGTTTCCCGGAGAGTCATGCGGCCAGCTTTGCATTGCTGGTGTATGTATCCAGTTGGATAAAATGTTATTATCCCGGTGTGTTTGCATGTGCGTTACTGAATAGTTTTCCAATGGGATTTTATCAGCCGGCACAGATAATTATTGATGCAAGAAAACATGGAGTGAAGGTGATACCGGTAGATATCAACCATTCTTTTTGGGACAACACGCTTGAAGAATCTGGCTCAGCTAACGAACGTGAGGTGTTGCTTAGGCTTGGCTTCCGGCAAGTGAAAGGTTTGCGCCGGGATGATATGGATCTGCTAATAAATGAAAGAAAAAAAATGTACAACACTATCAACGACCTGCGTGATTCAGCCATACCTGAGGCAGCATTGGAAAAGTTAGCCGACGCGGATGCGTTCAGATCGATCGGTCTTGATCGCCGGCAGGCATTGTGGGAAGTATCTGCAAAGGACAGGTCTTATGCCATGTTTGAAGGACAACCTCCGGCAGATGCAAAAGAAGAAAATGTAACCCTGCCACTTATGACTGAATCCGAGCATGTGGTGCATGATTATGCAGCCACCTCGCTATCTCTGAAAGCGCATCCCGTAAGTTTTGTAAGAGAAAAGTTGTCGCTGCTTCACATCGTTTCAACCAGTCAATTGTCTTCGCTAAAAGATGGGGCGGCAGTAAAAGTTGCCGGGCTTGTGTTGGTAAGACAGCGCCCCGGAACGGCAGGTGGTATTTGCTTTATGACCATTGAAGATGAAACCGGCTTTGCCAACATGGTAATTTTTGAAAGCCTGTTTGAAAAGTATAGAAAAGAAATTTTGCACTCAAAATTAATAATGGTGGAAGGCAAAGTGCAGATTGAAGGAGAAGTCATCCATGTAATTGCAAAACGTTGTTATGATCTTTCAAAATTGCTTCGCCATCTTACGACTTCCGGAATTGAAGATCCAAAGGTATTGACTTTGGCCCGGCCCGATGAACCTGACGGCTTCCGTGTACATCCTGCAACGGTAAAGCATTCTGCAAAAGACAATGCTGAAAAAATTTTCCCGGGAGCAAGGAATTTTAGATAGAGATGCTAAAAATTATTCTCATAAATTTCCCGTCAACAAGTATTTATAAAATTAAATGTCCTTGTGCTCATCCGTTTCCGGCAATGGCTAAATCAATCCTTCAATGCACAGGGGGTAATCATAAATTTAGCTGGATGTTTTACCATAAAAACTTTCTTGGTTTTTTATACGAGATTTCTTCTGGCTTCAATAAAAACGTAAATGTGTTAAATGCAGATATGGCATCGTCAATAATGCATTAAAACCAGGACTGACTAAAAATTAATTATGAAAAAATATTTCCAACTGCTGATGGTTCTTTTCTTTGCAGCAACGATCAAACTCAGCGCTCAAAATATCGGAATAAATAATACCGGCACTGCACCTGACAAAAGCGCCATGCTGGATATAAGTGCCACGGACAAAGGTATTTTGATTCCGAGAATGACAAGTGTCCAGCGCAATGCCATTGCAAAGCCAGCAAAGGGATTGCTTGTATATGACAGTTCCGCCTCTGCATTTTGGTTTCATAACGGAACTGCATGGGCGTCATTATCCGTCGCTGGCGGAGCAAATTACTGGACAGTTAACGGCGCTAATATTTTTAATAATAACACAGGCAACGTTGGTATTGGGTTAAATGCACCAATGGCGCCACTGCATATCAAAAATGACAATGAAGCCTTGCGGATTCAAGGCACTACTCCCTATCTTTCTTTTTATAATAATGCGGGGGGATTAAAAGGGTTTTTACAAAGTTTCAATAACGATCTATACCTGGGTACACCCGCTACAAACACAACGGGCAACCTTCAATTTTATGTCGCAAATACACCGGCACTGGTAATAAAGCCGACAGCAGATGTTGTAATAGGTGCAGATGCTGCAAATAGCTTTGGAAAATTTACGGTGCAAACTTTGAACAACAGTAATGGTATTTCACATTTGGGCGAAGGGGGAAATATCCTGGCAACAAGAATGGGTGGTACATCTGCAGGTATTGGTACTTTCTCCAATACAAATATGCGTATTTTTAGTAACAGTAATTCTGCTGTTTTTATTAACTCATCTAACAGCTATGTGGGCCTGGGTGGAGATTTTCCGGTAAATAAATTTCAGATTGGCACCATTACCAACCCTGGCCTTAACTACACCGGCAATGACCTCGCCATCAGCAATGGAACCAACGCCATGCGGGTCTATCAATCGCCTGATGCAACAATTATTGCCTCCGATAAAACAAATATCCTATTGTGGCCAAAGGAGGCGACAGGTAATGTCGGAATCAATACCCTTAGCCAGCCTACTAATAAATTGCAAATAGGGGAAACTGGCTTTTCCGGAAATGATCTTGCCATTGGCAATGGTTCGGCGGCCATGGCAATTTATCAATCCAACACTTACACTTTAATAGGATCAACAACTGATATTGTTTTGCGACCGGGAAATAATGGCCATGGCCGGGTAGGCATAAATACCAACACGCCGAGAGCACCATTGGAAGTCTCTGATGATATATCTGTTACAAATCCGCAAGGCTCTTTTTATACTTATCTACGTAATGGTGGCGACCCACTGACAGGCAGTTCCAATTTTAACCCCGTTCCAAACATATCTATTATGGCGACGGGGCGTGTTTTGGCCACTGAAGTTGACGTATATTCCGATGCCAGAATAAAAAATATTGTCGCCAGGAGCAATGCCAAAGGAGATCTGGCAATGCTCAATTCCATCAAGGTTACGGATTACACCATGAAGGACAAAGCTAAGTATGGAAGCAAGATCTATAAAAAAGTAATCGCCCAGGAAGTTGAAAAGGTATATCCGCAGGTCGTATCCAAACACCCTGATTTTATTCCCAATGTGTATCAGGTTGCTGACAAAATAGAAAAGAAGGAAGTAGGATACCTCCTTCATTTTGTTTCGGATCACCACTTGTCTCACAATGCAAAAAAATTAAGAGCATTATTTACAGAAGCCGAAGGCATGAAAGAGTATAACGTTATTGCTATCCCTTCTGCAAATGAAGTGGTGGTAGAGGTATCCACTGTGGAGGGTGATAGAGTATTTGTTTATGGAGAAGAAGTAGATGACTTCCGCACAGTAGATTATGAAGGCCTCACAACATTAAATATTTCTGCTACGCAGGAATTAAGTAAGCAGTTAAAAAAGCAAGAGCAGCAAATTAGAATTCAACAAGAGCAAATTTTGATATTGGCAAATGAAATAAGATTATTGAAACAACCACTGAATAAACTCTCAAGTGAAAAGGAAAGTGACACGAAAATAAAAATCAGGAGAGGAAAATCATGAAATTCATTTAGTAGCACTTGCAACTTTTTTAAAGTAACAATACCAATTGCAGAAAGTAATTGTTGTCAGGTATCCTTTCTTTCTGTCGGAGATATGGATACCTTTGATTTCGCTCCGACATTTTGTTCCGTTTTTTATGATTCGTTTAAAAAATTTATTTTGAACTTTCGAAGCATTTTGATTCTCCTATTAATCCCGGGATCGCTATTTGCGCAAACCAAGCTCTCCGCTTTTGATGCCTATATGCAAGGCCAAGAAGAATTGTATCAGTTCAACGGCAATGTATTGGTTGCGAAGAACGGGAAGATCATTTACCAAAAGTCGGTTGGGTATGCTGATTACAATTCCAAAAAACAACTGGACGAAAAAAGCATTTTCGATATAGGTTCTATCACCAAAGAATTTACATCAGTTGGAATTCTGCTGCTAAAGGACAGAGGTAAAATTGAATTAGCGGATTCACTTCGGAAATTCTTTCCTGAACTTTCTTACAGTAACATTACTGTTGCACAACTGCTCACCCACACGTCAGGTGTACCTGAGGGTTTTAATCTAATAGAAAAATATTTTGATCATAACAAAATTGCGACCAACGAAGATTTGATCAGGTTGCTTGCGAAGGAACAGCCGCCGGTATTATTTAAAGCAGGAGAGAACCTCATGTATTCAGGAACAGGCTTCAATCTCCTTGCTTCTATCATTGAAAAAGTATCCGGGCAATCATATAACACTTTTCTTGAAGAAAATATTTTCAAACCGCTTAGGATGACGAACACAATGGTTGCAAACTTTCCACGCAATGAAAAGAATACTCCCGGCCTCGCCCGTGGATTTGTGTACATTGACAGTTTAAAAAGTTTTGTCGTAGCAGACAGCCTCTATCCGGAATGGGCATCTTATTTATCCGGCATCAACGGTGAAGGCATGATCATTACAACGGCTGGTGACCTTCTAAAATGGGACCGGGCATTAAAAAATCACCAGCTACTTTCTGAGGAAACGCAGCAGCAAATGGTAACGATGCACGCAGAAAAAACCACTTTCCCCGTGGTACACTTCGGCTATGGAATCAGGGTAGGAAACAACAGCATTGGCAAATATATTTTTCATAATGGTTGGTATCCCGGATTTAAGTCTATGCTTATTCGCTATCCCGATGAGGATGTTACCGTGGTCGTTTTATCCAATAATCAATCTAACGCAGAGTTTATCGCCGATGCTTTGGCATCAATCGGCCTGGATAAAAAGTTATGCATGCCCTATTTACATAGAGAGATATCGGGGAAAACAGCTCTTGAAAAATATACCGGCAAATACATGATGCCAATGTTGCGACCGCCATACATGGCGAATTTCCCGGCGGAAATTATTTTGAAAAATGACAGTTTATATCTTCACACGGCTTGGAGTGCAGATATAAAATTGAGACCAGAGTCTGAAACGAAATTTTTTTACGGAGATAATACAGACCAGCAAATCGAATTTGAAAATGACGGGAATGGAATCGTTTCAAAAACATTCTACATTGGGTATGGCGTAAGACAGGAAATTAAAAAGATGAATTAGAAAAAAAGAAGGTTGAAAAGCTTAATTTGATCCATGGATTTTCGTCCACATTTTTATAATTCTTCACCACTTTTCAAATTTATACTTTGTACTACGGTACTATTTTTCTTGCGGACCGGGGCCACTCAGGCACAACAGAAAACCAACTATTTCTTTCACCATATTGACCAGGTTGATGGCTTATTGCACAACGAGGTGTACTCAATAGCACAGGATAAGAAGGGATTTATTTGGATCGCGACTTCGAACGGTTTGCAGCGGTACGATGGTATCAGGTTTGTCAATTATCCGGATATATTAAATGACTCTCAGGGAGAAATTACGTTTACTGCAGAGCTTTGGGCCGACAAGGAAAATGGTCTGTTATGGATAAGGAAAAATCTGACCATTGAGAAATTGGACTTGAGGAACAATCATTTTACGGTTTATGATTTTGATAAAATTTTAAAAGATTCAT
The DNA here is from genome assembly GCA_038258515.1 of Chitinophagales bacterium. GTDB lineage: Bacteria > Bacteroidota > Bacteroidia > Chitinophagales > Chitinophagaceae > Ginsengibacter. The sequence continues at coordinate 6,293 of JBBSPT010000100.1, forward strand.
CTTTCAAATCAATATTTTACAAGGGAACCGCTTCGTGGAGTTGGATCTTAAGCAAAAACACTCTTTACACTTACGATAGCATCACTGCTTCATCCACATTGCAAAATATTAGTTTGTTTAATGAAGGCTCACGGCAAGCGACAACCCTTGCCACCGAAGACAATGGAAATTATATTTGGGTAATCCGTGGAAATGAATTTTACCGGTTCGATAAAACGAATAAAGTCTTTCAGTCAAAAAAATCTAATCCCGATCACCATCCTTTACTCGACTGGAAATTTCCCGCAAACACACCTATCAGGCACATTATGATAGACAGCAAACAGAATATCTGGATCACATCATGGGGTGATCATTTCTATAAATATGAGGCAGTAACAAGGAAAATTAAAACATACTCATTATCAAAAATCAACCCGGCACAACAAAGTACCACGTTCGCCGGGACTGGGTTGCTTGTGAGTTGTATGATGGAGGATAGTCATCACAACATTTGGATCGGGACGGAAAATGCCGGTCTACTCCGCTACAATCAAATGAAGGACAACTTTGATTATACCACCGGGGATGAAAAGAGTAGCTCAAACATTCTTTACAATTATAAGATCTACTGCCTTTTTGAGGACAATGATGAAAACATTTGGGTTGGTACGGATCGCGGAATAAATATTTTCAATTCCTTCCACGGGTTTTTGAAATCGATCCGGCGCGATGGAGATCGTGGACGGGCCATTAATAGAAGTGAAATAGTGAGCGCCATTCAAGCCACTGACAAAGATATTTATATCGGAACATGGGGTAGCGGTATGGATGTTTACGACAGCAATTTTCATTTCAAAAAAAATATCGTTTTTAGAGATTCTTCACAAAGTAATTATATCTGGAGCTTTATTCAGTTTGACAATGAAACCTTGTGGATAGGATGCCAGGGAGGACAACTCAATAAATACAATACTGTCACTGGCACGATCCAGAATTTTCAGCCGCCTGAATTGGGGAAGTCAACCATCAGGTGCATGGCGAAAGATAAGTTTGGCAACATCTTTTTTGGATTGCATAGTGGCAGGATCGTTAAATGGGATGCAGCATTGCACAGGTTTATTCCGCCCACTGATAACCCTAAACAAGGAGCTGCAATTATAAATATTTTTATAGATAAATCCCAACAATGCTGGGTTAGTACAGAATCAGGATTTAAGCAATTTGATCCTGAAAGAATGCGATTCATCAACACATGGTTGGCAGTCAAAAACAAAAAAGGCTTTTCAGGTATAACTTCAGAAGGCATAGAAGAATTAGATGACACTACGCTCGTAATTGGTTCTGTCTATGGAGGAATAAATATTTTTAATAAGAGAACCAAGATTTTCTCTAATATCACAATTAAGGATGGATTGCCATCTAATAATGTGTATGCAATAAAGAAAGATGCAGAGGGATTTTTATGGATCACCTCAGATTATGACCTATACAAATTTCGTTTGAGCGATAATAAATTCTCCAGGTACAATATTGAGCCCGGAACCATAAACTCATCTTTTCAGTCGCCTACATTTTATCCACTGCAAGATGGACGATGGCTCACATTTACACTAACCGAAGCTCTTAGCTTTCTTCCTACACAGTCTGCCGATCAGAATAATGAAATTATAAAAGCAGAGATAACAGGGTTTAAACTTTTTGATAAAACTTCACAAATCGATTCACTGTTATATGAAGTAAACGCAATTCGCCTCTCCTATAAAGAAAACTTTTTTACTATTCAATTTGCCTCACTGAAGTTTTTTAGTTCAAAACAAAACAATTTCTACTACCGGCTCAATGGCATTGATAAAAATTGGGTTAATGGCGGGAACAAAGGATTGGCAAGCTACACCAACCTCGAACCTGGAGTATATGATTTTTATGTAAAAGTTGAAAATGGCGACAACAATGCGGCGATTACAACTTTTAAAATAATTATAGACCCACCTTTCTGGAAATCATGGTGGTTTATTGCCTGCGTTTTGGTTGCCGGTTTTTCAACACTTTATTTGTTTATAAAATGGCGGATAAAAAATATTAAAACGATAGC